>JAHJNE010000534.1 GCA_018820995.1 Gammaproteobacteria bacterium
AACCGGTGAAACCGGCGATGGAGATTAGCGATGACGTTACAAGTCTGACTGCTTGGAGTGAATTTCGCAGTGAGCTGTTAAAAATGACGGCAAAACAACGTGACAATCTGAGTAAAAATCTGCAGTACGGTCCGGTAGTCGCGCTACAACAGTTATTAATCCATATTCATCCTGATACTCCGTATCCAGTGCGGTTTAAAGCACAGATGCAACTTGGTGAACAGTTAAATACTTTGCCGCCGGGATTAGCCGCCTTGTTACGTTGGGATCATGCCTATAATCAGAAATTGCTGGAGTCTGAATCTGCGGTAAAAGCACTGGGTCGTTTGAATGGCCAGCAGCAAGACAACATTGAACGTTTGCAGAAGAAAAATGCAGATTTACAAAAGAAAATTGACGCGCTGACTCAAATAGAAGCCAAGCTGAATCAAAGCAGCGGAGGCTGATGATGAGTGGAAATAATGCCAGGCTGTTGTTAGTTGATGATGATCCAAGCTTATTAAGACTGATGACTTTACGTCTTGAAGGTGAAGGGTATCAGGTTGTCAGCGCCGATTGCGCTGAAACAGCGTTAACACTGTTAGCGAAACATCCAGTTGATGTCGTGCTGAGTGATTTAAGAATGCCCGGTTTAGATGGCATGGCCTTGTTTGACGAAATCGCCAAACGAAACCCGGGACTACCGGTAGTGCTAATGACTGCACATGGATCAATTCCAGAAGCTGTCGCGGCGACTCAGCGTGGGGTATTTGGGTTTTTAACTAAGCCGCTGAACAATGTAGAACTGCGGGATATTTTACAAAAGGCAGTGCATCAATCCCATGTGCCGAGCAAAGACGAATGGCGCCATGCCATTGTTACGCGCAGTAAAGGGATGGAACAGCTGTTGGAACAAGCCTATCGGGTGGCGCAGCGTGATGTCAGCGTGCTGATTACCGGTGCCAGCGGTACGGGTAAAGAATTGCTCGCTAAGGCAATTCATCAGGCAAGTCCCAGAGCCCGTCGCAACTTTGTTGCCATTAACTGTGGTGCCTTGCCAGAGCATTTGCTGGAATCCGAGCTATTTGGTCATGCCAAAGGTGCGTTTACCGGCGCAGTCAGCGAGCATGCAGGGTTATTCCGTGAAGCAGACGGTGGAACATTGTTTCTGGATGAAATTGGCGATATGCCGTTGCCACTGCAGGTAAAATTGTTACGTGCTTTGCAAGAGCGGCAGATCCGACCGGTAGGCAGTGCAAAGTCGATCCCAATTGATGTACGCGTTATTTCCGCCACCCATCGCGATTTAAAACAAGCAATGCAAGAGCAAAGCTTTCGTGAAGATTTATATTACCGGCTCAACGTGGTGAATCTGCAACTCCCTACATTGCGCGAGCGGGCTGAAGATATTCCGTTGCTCGCACGTCATGTGTTGGCGCAAAGTGGCGAACGCCATCATGTTCAGGTGAATCGTTTTTCTGAAGATGCAATGCAAGCACTCGTCATCGCACAGTGGCCGGGAAACGTGCGGCAACTCGTCAACGTGGTAGAGCAGTGCGTGGCTTTAACCAGCAACCCGGTGATTAGTCTGGCATTGGTCGAGCAAGCACTGGCTCAAAACCGTAGTTTCTGGCCCACGCTAAGCGAAGCGCGGGATCAATTCGAGCGTCAATACCTGGTGCGGGTGTTAAAAATGGCCGAAGGCAATGTCACCAGAGCGGCTGAACTTGCTGGTCGTAACCGGACGGATTTCCATAAGCTTCTGAAAAAGCATGAATTAAGTGCATCTCAAGTTTCAGAACAAGGTGATGAACCAGAATAGCTCGCAGTAGAGGTTGCAAAACCGGAATGAAATTCAATAAGTGATAGTGATATGAACGAAAATTTTGATGTCGAACCTGAAGTTTTAAAAGCCAAAATTACCGCAGAAACAGCGCAAATTAGTTGGCTCGATTTGCAAAAATTCTATGCCGCCGGAGATGTGCTGCAGGTGGCGGCGCAGCTCGATTTAGTTGAGGTTGCCTTCGCCTTTGCCAAAGATGCCAAATCTGAAGTCGCGGCCTGGCTGGCGCAAGGTCAGCTGGGACGGGTAGAGCCGGACCAAGCCCAAGCTTGGTATCAGCAACAGACAACCTTGTGGGCGGTGGTTATATCGCCCTGGGTGCTGGTGCAGGAAGTTAAATCGCAACATCATTAGCAACCCTAAATTTGGCGGCATACTCAGGCAATCTATAAGCGGTGCCGTCCAGCGACTGAACCATAAGCGAGCGAATTCGCGGATGAGCGCTACAATCGTTGCAGCAGGATTACATTTTGAAAAGGTAAGGCATGTCCCAAATTCGTGGTTTGTCCGGCTGGATGAAGTTACTGTTAAATCAGAAATTACCTTCAATTAACAGCGTAGTGATGGAAGTCTGTTTGCTCAATGACAGCAGCGAAAGTAGTGCCGATGATCTAGCGCAAATCATTTTACGGGATGCAAATCTGACGTCAAAAGTGCTCAGAGTTGCCAATACCGTTCATTACAATCGTTCAAGTAAACCAGTGCAAACGGTGTCCCGTGCCATTGTGCAAATTGGTTTTATCGAAGTGAAGAACATCACCTTAGCCAGCGCGTTGATTGATAGTTTTTTATCAGGCAAACCCAAAGCTATGTTGTTACAACGCTTGGCCCGTTCTTTTCATGCCGCAGTGCAAGCAAGAGCGATGGTGCCGAAGCTAGACAGTGATCGGCGCGAACAAGTGTTTATTGCGGCTTTATTACGGCAAGTCGCTGATTTAGCATTATTAGCGAGCCAGGAAAGTACCGCCGAACAGTTTATTATTGAGCGTGATTTATACCCTGAAGATGAACATGCCATTGCGATGAAATATCTGGGTGTCGGGATCGATACCTTAAACAAAGAGCTGATTAAAGAGTGGAAGCTTGGTGATTTATTGCTGGACGCGGTCAGTCCGGTGCAAAAATCGGGGGCTTTGGCGGAAATCATCAATCTTGCGGACCAAATCAGTAAAAATATAGAACAAGGTCTGACGTCACCGCAAATGACTGACCATTGCCAGCAGCTGGCCAAAATATGTCAGTTGAGTATCGAAGAAAGCCAACAACAGATATTACTGATGGCCGACGAAGCGGCGGCGATTGCCAGCAGCTATGGCGCGGATAAAATTTTGCCGCAGTTACCAGGTCGCCAGCAAATTCTGGAAGCCACAGCACAGTATGCGGTGACTGATCACGAACTGGTGCGGCATTTAAATTTACTGTTTAAGCTATTTCAGCTGGGCGACAACCTGACTAAAATTCTGCATTCAGCGGTGTTATGTCTGCATGAAGG
>JAHJNE010000535.1 GCA_018820995.1 Gammaproteobacteria bacterium
ATACGTTGTTGGCGTTGCGGTAGCCCGCGATTTACCCATAGTGCAACAGCAGATGTTTTTAGTGGTCATCAGCAGTCTTTATGGCGCTTGTAGTGGTGTATTTTTAGGCCGTAGTTTGGTGATGTTTCAAGCAAGCCGGCAGGGGATTTAAGCTTTTAAAAACCTGCTGTGATGAGGATGGGAGTCATGCTGTTCCGATACTTTTTCGACAAGGTGTTCTTTTCCCAAACATGGAGGTTAATGTGATTATCAACTCCACAATCACTAAACAGGATTACCAGCTCTTTCATTTATACTCTATGAAAAGATTATTTAAAGGGTACGCAGTGTGGAGCTTTTTTAAAAATGCTGCGGTGTGGTTGTTTTTCGTCATTGTGCTGGTGTCATTTTTTGGACATTTATCAAGTAAAAAGCCAATCATCGATTGGCATACTGCGTTCACTCTGGCCTTGCCTATATTCCTCTATCTGCTTGCTGAAAACCTTCTGCACCGCGCGATAAAAAAGAATTTCCAACCTAAAGACAATGGCATTATGTTGGGGCCTAAAGAGTTTGAGTTGACTGATGTTGGTATTAAGGAAAAGCATGCGCTTGGTTACTGCTTTTATCATTGGCGCGCGGTGGATGCAGTAGAGGAACATAACGGTGCGGTTTATATATTTGTAGATACCGCAACGGCACTGATTATTCCGGCTTTGGCTTTTACTTTGGAGGCGTCGAAAGCGGATTTTTTGGCTGTCACGCATCATCATTTAAAACAAGGCAGTCGTTTGTTTAGTGCTGGTTCAAAGGTCTAGGGAGCACTGACGAAAGTAAATCGCTAGCGAAGGCGTTACATTGAACCATTGATGTGATGCTTGCATGATGTAGATACTTACATCGAATTGTATGACCACATTGTTTAAAAATCACAGTGGTTGTTCAGCCTCCTTTTCAGAGCCTATCGGCAGTCGCAGCCGGGCGATGGCTCCACCTTCGCGCCGGTCTAACCGGATAAATTCACCACCATGCTGATGAGCGACCCTGGCGACAATTGCTAAGCCAATGCCGTGATGGGAGACACCGTCTGATCTGGGCAGGCTCGCATGTGAAACTGGTGAACTCGAGTCACGATTCATGCTTTGCGGCTCGCCGTGATTTGGGTGCCCGCTAGCTACTGGCAGCTCTTGTTGCCAGCCTGCGCCATCGTCGCAAATATCAATCAGACAATCCGAGCCTTGTTGTGTCAGTTCAATCCAGACTTTGCTCTGGCAATAACGCAGAGCATTGCTCAGTAAATTCGACAGTGCCCGTTGCAGCAATTTTTGGTCGGCTTGTATTTGTAGTTCAGACCCTGGCAATAGGGCGAGTTGGTGTTCGGAATTCGCCGCAAATTTATCAATTAGTTCTTGAATAAGTTCAGGTAAATTGAGCTCGCTAAGCTGTAAATCGGCGCGAAAATCTTGTTGTGCCAGACGCAGATAATCGTACACGTTGTCTTCAATTTCCATCAGGTTACGACAGACCTGGGCGTAATGTGTAGGGCTGATCTGGGACTCAATGCTCAGCATAATAAAGCGTAGCCGTGCCAGCGGTGTTTTGATGTCATGACAAACGGTATCCGCCATTTCCCGCTGCAGAGAATTTAAGTCCGTAATGCGTTGGTTCATCCGACTGAGTGAGCGCGCAAGTGGTTGTAAATAGGATTGGGCACTCAGTCGAAATGCCGGCAACCGCCCGAGTTTAATTTCCTGCAAGGCACTGACGCGCAGGGTTTCGACATCCCGAAACACGTTGCGACTAAGCCAAAACATGCAAAGTAGTAACAGCAAAATAAAAACATGTGCCAAATCAATACTAAAATCAGTGCCGTCGGGCAAATTAAGCTGACTTAAACAAAGCAATTCACCTGCCGCCATTTCACTGCACATCGAGGCATTGCCACTGGCATCCCGCATCACTTCAATGGCGTAATTCATCCCAGGTTGCGGCTGCCAGAAGTCTGCCGGATAGGTAACGAACAACGCATCGATACAGTCGTCGGAATCGGACAAACGACAACTGAGGCGTTGCTGCAAATTGTAGTGATTGACATGCAACAACATACTTTGCGCGGCATCGGCGACATCGTCGCGCTGGTAGGCCCAGCTATAAAGTTGATTCAAACTGAAAAACAGCAGCAACACCACCAGAACAATACCAAGGTAAAAACGTAGTAGAGCCGATCTCATGGCTCGTCCCTGCAATCATCGGCAGCGCTTGCCTTGGCCATTGGTTCTGCTGCAGCCTCAGTGTTTGTGCCGGTACTCTTTTCACAGTTCAGCTCTGAGTTTGCCTCTGTGCTTATTTCGGGAGCGTCGGCATAACTCAGGCAATATCCCTGACCCCAAACCACCCGCACATTCCAGTGGTCGTCCACTGCCTGTAATTTACGCCGCAACCTGGAGGCGCGGCCATCCATGGTGCGGTCTTCGCCATCATATTCGCGGCCAAGTTGCTCCCGAAATAATCGCTCGCGGCTGATGGCAATGCCATAACTATCCAGTAATGCCAACAGCAGCTGCAGTTCGGCATTGGTTAAGGAGATGTCTTGTCCGGCAATACTGACCTGACCGCTGATCCGGTCCACCACCAGATTGTGGTTTTTTAGCAGCGTCGCTGTTTCA
>JAHJNE010000536.1 GCA_018820995.1 Gammaproteobacteria bacterium
ACTTCGTCTTTGACAAGACACAGCCGTGCCAGCTGATAAAACTGCTCAGCGTCGGCGAATACCAACTGTTGCTGCAGCGCTTTAAGTAAATCCAACCACTCGGTGATGCTGACCGGAACCCCGTATCGACGCACCAGCAAGAAAAAATCAATCAGCATCGGCTTAACGTCCCTGGCGCTTTGCCATAAACAGTAATTTCTCGACCAGAGCCACATCCTGCTCATTTTTCAATAAAGCACCATAAAGCGGCATCAACCCACCTTGCTGTTTACTTTGTGCCAGCGTCTCAGCAGGAATTTGCTCTGCCAGCAGCAATTTTAGCCAATCAATTAATTCGGAAGTGGACGGTTTTTTCTTTAACTGTGACATTTCGCGTAAACCAAAAAACAGTTCCAGCGCTTCGCTCAACAAATCACGGCGTAGATGAGGTAAATGCACGTCAACAATTTGCGCTAATGCTTCTTTATCTGGGAAGCGGATGTAATGGAAAAAACACCGCCGTAAAAATGCGTCTGGCAGCTCTTTTTCATTGTTTGAAGTGATGATCACAATCGGACGTTGCTCAGCTTTGATCGTCTGACCGGTTTCATAAACGTCAAACGCCATCTGATCCAATTCATGCAATAAATCGTTTGGAAATTCGATATCTGCTTTGTCGATTTCATCAATCAGCAAAATAGGACGGTTACTGGCGCTAAAAGCTTGCCATAGTTTGCCGGGTTTAATGTAGTTGGCGATATCCTGTACTTTACTGTCGCCTAACTGACTATCGCGTAATCGCGACACTGCATCGTATTCATACAAGCCTTGTTGCGCTTTGGTGGTTGACTTGATATGCCACTGGATCAGATCAGTTTTTAAACTTTTTGCCAGTTGTAATGCTAATTGCGTTTTACCTGTTCCTGGCTCACCTTTAATTAATAAAGGTTTTTCCAGTGCGATAGCCGCATTGACCGCCAGTGCTAATTCAGCACTCACAATATATTGATCGTTACTTTGAAAACTCATGGGACACCTTGCTCATAACCACTTCTTATAACTAAAAGACGGCATAACTTATACCAAAACGCTACTTTCGTTTTTAAACGCACGGGTTATGCTGAAGCCACACCTTAATATGCTGGAGCTTAGCATGGCTAAAATTTATGAAGACAACTCATTGTCAATCGGTAATACCCCGCTGGTCAAACTAAAACGGGTCACGACAGGCAACGTTTACGCCAAAATCGAGGCGCGTAATCCAAGTTTCAGTGTGAAATGCCGGTTAGGTGCCGCATTGATTTGGGATGCCGAGAAAAAAGGGTTGCTTGGCCCGGGTAAAGAATTAATTGAACCAACATCTGGAAATACCGGTATTGCATTGGCATTTGTCGCTGCGAGTCGTGGTTATCCATTAACGTTGACCATGCCAGCGACGATGAGCTTAGAACGTCGCAAACTTCTCAAAGCACTGGGCGCCAATCTGGTACTGACTGAAGGTGCCAAAGGTATGAAAGGCGCGATTGAAAAAGCCAAAGAAATTCAGGCTTCTGATCCAGAGAAGTATTTGTTGTTGCAACAGTTTGAAAATCCAGCCAACCCACAAATTCACTTTGATACCACAGGTCCAGAAATTTGGAATGATACTGATGGTCAGGTTGATATCTTTGTGGCTGGTGTTGGCACTGGTGGTACTATCACTGGCGTAAGCCGCTATATAAAACTTGAGAAAAAACACCCTTTGATCAGTGTCGCGGTTGAACCTTCCGATTCACCGGTGATCAGCCAAAAATTGGCCGGAGAAGAGTTAAAACCAGGCCCGCACAAAATCCAGGGGATTGGTGCCGGTTTTATCCCGGGTAACCTCGATTTAGAACTAATTGATCGCGTTGAAACGGTCAGCAATGACGAAGCTATTGCCATGGCACACCGATTGATGAAAGAAGAAGGCATATTAGGCGGTATTTCTTCTGGTGCGGCAGTCGTTGCTGCAAAACGCTTAGCTGAAATGCCTGAATACGCCGGTAAAAATATCGTTGTCATTCTACCTTCGGCAGCTGAACGTTATTTGTCGAGTGCCTTATTTGCCGACGTATTTACAGATCAAGAACTTACTGCATAACAGTGTCTTAGCTTGAATGAAAGGCCACTTCGGTGGCCTTTTGCTTTACAGTCTGATAAAAAAGCAGCACACTTCAGCAAAATCATAAATTGCTTTGAGGCTTGATCATGCGTGTTTTTATCTTGTTATTTAGTTTATTTATGCTCAGTGCCTGCGGCGAATCGTCCGGTAGTAAAACCGGCTCCACCACCAGCGCTGAAGTGCCAGAGCAGATTGCAGTGAAGTTTTTTGAAGCTTTGCTGGTCAACAACGACATTAAAGCTGCGCGTCAATATGTGTCACCTTCCTTTGCCAGGGTGCTGGATAGTTTCTCATCAGGCAAAGCGGCCAGCCGTACTCTGCTGAACATGCGTTTTGATGAAGTTGTGATCACAGTCGAAGACACCAATAAAAGTGTACGAGAATTTTACACAGATAAAGCGGATGTGATGCTTATTTTTACCGGCATGTACGACGGTGGTAAAAGAGTCGATATGCGGATGGTGAAAATGGTCATTGCAGATAACAAATGGCTGATTTCCGAAATCAAAACCGACCCATTTGCCCGCACCGGCGTTTAAATGCTATCGCAATTTTGTAGCTGCACTCCGCATTGAGCGCAGCTACGATTGAATCAGGATTTTGAGCGTTGGAAAAATCTTTGTAAAGCCTGCTGGCAATCGGAAGTCTGCAACAAATGTTCAAATACCGCCAATTCTTCATGTAGTACTTGTTGCACCAATTGTTGTTGCGGCTGACGTAACAGTTTCTTCGATTGCATCACTGCCTCAGATGGCAAAGCCGCCAGCTTCATTGCTTTTTCAGCTGCAAATGCAAATAGCTGTTCATTACTAACAATCTGATTGACCAAGCCAAAATGTGCTGCTTCTTCAGCATTAAATGCCTCGCCCAACAACAAATATTGTGCGGCTTTTTGATATCCTATTAATTTCGGCAATAATAGACTGGACGCCGCTTCAGGACATAGCCCCAAAGCGGTAAAAGGCATTTGAAAACGGCAATCTGGTGCCGCATACACTAAATCACAGTGCAGCAATGCCGTAGTGCCTATGCCAATCGCCAATCCAGCCACGGCCGCAACGACCGGCTTACTACATTGACTAAGTTGATGTAAAAACATCACTGTCGGATGTTCTGCATTTAACGCCCCAGCCGCGACAAAATCGGCCAAATCATTCCCAGCACAAAAACAATCTTGCTGCCCTCTTAAAACAATAACATGCACGTTGGCATCATGCTCAGCGTCATACAGGGCCTTGGTTAACTGCAGATACATAGCACTTGATAGCGCATTTTTTTTATCAGGTCTGTCGAGTGTTAAGGTCAAAACCTTCGCATGCCGTTCGATTAAAATAGTCAATCTGAGTGCTCCTTGGTGCAAACTTGCAATTAAAGCCCCAGCGCCTGGCCTTCGCGGCGAGGATCAGCGCCCCCCTGCCAGCCTGTGGCAGATTTTTTGATCAGGTGCAAACCGCTATTTAGTTCAACAACTTTGGTCTGATAACCCAATTCCTGCATTTTGGGAACCAAAGCTTCCAATGTAGTGCCCTGTTCTAACGCCAGAAAATCGTTACGATGGGTTATTTTCGGTAAGTCTGCCGCTTGTTGTGGATCAAGTTTCCAGTCGATCATCGCCACCAGCGCCTGTGCGACATAGTCGATGATCCGGCTGCCCCCCGGAGACCCTGCTAGCATGACTAATTCACCTTGTTGATTAAATACCATCATCGGTGCCATGGAAGAGCGTGGTCGCTTATTTGCTTCAACCCGGTTCGCCACCCATAAATTGTTGACACTAGGTTCCAAAGCAAAATCGGTTAACTGATTATTCAGTAGATAACCATTCACAAAAAGGCCAGAGCCAAAGGCATTTTCAATGCTAGTGGTAATACTGACGGCATTTCCTTTAGCATCGACAATGGAGAAATGACTGGTATTGGCAAATTCAATCGCCTTTGAACTACCGAGCGCCACTGCGCCTTCAGGTTCACCCGACAGAACTTGTTTGGCATCCTGAGTGCCAATCAAAGAACCGCGTTTACGCAAGTAATCACGTGACAACAATCCTGCAACTGGCACTTCAGAAAATGCAGGATCTGCGACAAAACGTTCGCGATCGGCAAAAGCTAACCGGCTGGCTTGCGCAAACAAGTGTAGCGCTTTTGCAGAATTTACTGGCATCGAAGCAATATCATATTGTTCTAACATTCCAAGCATTTGCAATACTGCAAGACTGCCTGAACTTGGTGGCGCCATTCCACAGACATTATAAGTGCGGTAATTTAAACAAATCGGCGTTCGTTCAATTGCTTTATAATCTGCGAGATCTGCCGCGGTTAGCTGGCCTGGATTAACAGCAGCCAGATTCACAGTCGCGACAACTGCTTTTGCATTTTCACCACGGTAAAAAGCATCAGGGCCTTCACTGGCGATTTTTTTAAGCAAGGCTGCGTAAGCCGGGTTTTTCAGAATTTGTCCCGCTTGTAATGGTTTACCTTTGGGGTAGAAATAACTGCTGGCAGCTTCAAATCGAGATTGACCGCCATTGCGATAAATTTGTAACAACGACGCGAGCCTTGGAGAAACCGCAAAACCTTGCTCAGCCGTTTCAATGGCCGGGGCAAATAATTGCGCCCAGGGTAATTTTCCCCATTGTTGATGGGCGTCGGCTAAAGCTCTAATCACTCCGGGATTGCCGACTGATTTTCCACCAACATAAGCAGAACGCCAATCTAACGTTTTACCATTCACTTTAAACCAGTCCGGACTTGCCGCTGCTGGCGCTGTCTCGCGACCATCGATGGTTTGTAATTTTTTTTGCGCTTGGTCAAAGTGCAGCATAAACATGCCACCGCCGATACCTGAGCTTTGTGGTTCCACGAGTCCCAACATCAGCTGCACAGCAATTGCTGCGTCGGTAGCACTTCCTCCAGCGGCTAACATTTTTTGACCCGCCTGACTAGCTAGCGGATTCGCGCTGACAACCATGGCATTGACACTATCAACCCGTGTTTTTTGCGCGATCCCGGTCGCAGCCTCTGGGTCGGCAGCCTGGGTACTGGGTGTTGCAGATAAAACTGATGAAGAAAAAAATAAGGAAATACAATAACTCAGGTTTAACAACGGGACTAAAAACTTCATCTTTGTTCCAATCTTTGTGCTCGAGGCGTCAACCTTAACTTATCTGTCGCAAACAGATCAATGCCAGCTAAAAATAAGTTAAGATAACGCTGATACAGAAACATTTTGTTGCTATTCCTTTTGCAATCGATCACCAAAAGAGATCTAAATTTTGATGCATTCCCGTCTATCAAAGTTACCTGTTGCCGGTTTATCGCTAGCGCTGCTGTTAATTATTCTGCATCTATTGCGGCTTGAATTAACCCCATTACTTGAATTTAATCGCAGTGCTATTTATCAAGGTCAATGGTGGCGAATTTTAACCGGCCATTTTATGCATACCAATACCTGGCATTTGGTCATGAATTTGGGTGGCTTGTTTTTAATCATGTTACTGCATGGCAGCTACTACCGAGCTATTCAGCTTTGGGCCAATATAGTGCTTGGTTGCTTGCTGATTGGTCTGGCGTTGTTATTCTGGAGTCCACAA
This sequence comes from Gammaproteobacteria bacterium, assembly GCA_018820995.1. Taxonomy (GTDB): domain Bacteria; phylum Pseudomonadota; class Gammaproteobacteria; order Enterobacterales; family Alteromonadaceae; genus Pararheinheimera. The sequence goes on from JAHJNE010000536.1 coordinate 5,712, forward strand.
ATTAGTTTGTATGTTGGATTGTCGGGCTGGCTCCATGCGTTGTTAGTTTGCGGTTGTTGTATTGACATTCAACGCCATTGGAGTAGCGGTTGGCTCATTCTGGCGGCGGTGTTTGGCAAGGTTATCTGGGAACAGTGGCAAGGAGCCAGTCAGGATATTGTCACCCTGATAAATGCTGAGGTAGCAACCGACGCACATCTGTACGGCGCTGCCGTTGGATTGTTTTTGTATGCAGTAATGTTATTTGTCAGGCGATTCGCACAAGCCGGTGAACAGACTGCTACAAACTGAAATCTTGAGGGACCTGATGCCTTTTTTCGCTTCATTGTCATGTGCCGTTCAGCCTAAAAATTGCCAGGCTAAGATAAGGCCATAGCCTTCCAAATCAGGTAAATTTTTCAACATTCTTTATTGCAGCCCGACTGCTAAAAAGGCGTTGTCACACTAAAAGTCATTAGCTTTTCAGTGGTTGGATGCAGAAATTTAATGTTCGCGGCATGCAAACATAGCCGTGGGCTTTTTGCGATATTGGCAGCAGTACCATACAAAGTATCACCGATAATCGGGTGGCCCAAACTCAATAGATGCACCCTTAATTGATGTGATCGCCCGGTCACCGGGCTTAATAGCACCCGACTTAAATCTGACGTTTTGTCATAACTTAACCGCTGATAATGTGTCAATGATGGCTTGCCTTGGGTCTGACAGATTTTATATAACGGGCGATGGTCGGGATCAGCTGCAATGGGACTATCGATGCTGCCATGCTCAGCAGCGAGCTGCCCTTCGACCAACGCCTGATATTGTTTTTGTACGGTTCGCGCCTGAAATTGTTTACTGATGTTTGACAGTGCGGATTTGGTAAGCGGTAAAATGACTAACCCGGATGTATCATAGTCAAGGCGATGAACGACTTGTGCTGTTGGAAATTCTTGCTGCACCCGCGACACCAGACAGTCAAAATTTGCCGGATGACGGCCTGGTACCGTTAACAGCATTGCAGGTTTGTTCACCACAATCAGCTGTTCGTCCTGATAAATCAGTTGCCAAGGCTCGGTGGTCGGTGTCAAAATTTTTAATGAATCAATAGCTTCAGTCACGATAAACGCCAATCAAGTAGATGCTAAATAGCAAAACGTCAGATAGTGTTATTATGCCAGAGTGAAAGCCGTGCAGCTAATTTCATGCAAAATGGCTGTCGAAGCACCTTGTTTAAGCATATAGCGAGTTTTCTTTCTCAAAAATACACTGTCGAACCGGGGTTATAAAATCCCCCGATCGGAGCAGCGTTTTTAGCAACTTAATGGATCAAAGAACTTAAAATCCTGATGAACAACACTTTCACTTATCAGCCACCACAATCTTCACTTGAAATCTGTTATCAGGATAAAGACTTACTCGTCGTCAATAAACCCAGCGGCTTGTTAACCAACCCAGGCCGGGGTGAACATTTGGCTGATTGTTTACTCAGTCGGGTGCAGCAATTATTTCCGACTGCCTTGTTGGTTCACCGATTGGATTTATCGACGTCTGGGCTGGTGGTGTTTGCCTTACGTCGCAAAGCGGAAGTCTCTTTAAAACAACAATTTGCTGAGCGCCAGGTTAAAAAAACTTATGTCGCTCGCGTCTGGCAGAAGCCGACTCCGCAGCAAGCGGAAATAAACCTGCCATTAATCGCCGATTTAACCTCGCCACCCCGGAATAAAGTCTGTTTTGAACATGGAAAACCGACGTACACCCGTTATCAGTGCTTAAAATCTGCTTCTGAACATGCGTTGGTAGCGTTGTTTCCAATCACCGGACGAGCACACCAATTGCGGGTCCACTTGCAAAGTATTGGTCATCCGATACTGGGAGACGCTTTGTATGCGCATCCAGATGCTCTTGCCGCGTCAGAGCGACTTTTGTTACATGCCATAGTGCTCGAATTAAACCAGCCTTATTCGGGTGAACGTTTGCGTTTTATTGCCGCGCCTGATGTACAGGCATTTGAACTGGTAAATCCTGGTGATGACTACCTGCAGCTGTTAGCGCCTTTGTAAGACTTGTTAACAATTAACAGCGCCAAATATTCTAGATCGAATGCATTTCGAACAATCTTCGAATAATTATCAAACAAATTGACCATAAAAAAATCCACCCGGTGCTGGGTGGATTTTTTACTGAGTTTTACAAACCGGGTCTCTGCTCCGACTTGTACACTACGGACTTATAACTCGCGTTCAAACAATTTATAAATCCGGCGATATTCATCCAACCAACTACTTGGTTGACGGAAACCATGTGGCTCTACCGGGAAAATCGCAGTCTCGAAACTATTTTTCTCTTGTTCAATCAATCGTTGCACCACACGGACTGTGTCCTGAAAAAACACATTGTCATCGACCATTGGCGCATTAATCAATAGCTGATTTTTCAAACCTTCAGTGAAATAAATCGGCGAGCTGCGCTCATAAGCAATCGGGTCAATTTCCGGCGTGTTCAGAATATTTGAGGTATAAGGCTGGTTATAATAGGCCCAGTCACCAACCGGACGTAACGCCGCGCCTGCTTTAAATAAATCTGGCTGCGTAAACATCGCCATAAAGGTCATGAATCCACCATAAGAACCGCCATAAGTGCCAACACGACTCACATCTACATTCGCGTTGTCGACCAACCATTTCACACCGTCCATTAAGTCTTCGGTTTCTGGTGTGCCCATCTGGCGGTAAATCGCAGTCCGCCAGTCGCGGCCATACCCTTTTGATGCCCGATAATCCATATCCAGCACCACATAACCTTGTTGGGTAAGGATCTGATGAAAAAAGAACTCACGGAAATAATTCGACCAACCTAAATCGCTGTTTTGGAGATATCCGGCACCGTGGTTGAAGATCACTGCGCGGCGTTTTTCACCTTGCTGATAATCTTTTGGCAAATAGAGTTTTGCAAACACGGGTTGCTTACCATGGCTGGAAGGCACCGCAATCACCTGTGGCGCTTGTAATGCCATCGCGGTGAGCTCATTCGACACCGTATAGGTTAACCGTTTTAACGGGCTGCCCGATTGGTTTGCCATGACATAAAGCTCTTCTGGCAACACCGATGTGGAATAGCGCACCATCAACTGACTTTCGTCCGGCGACAAAGCGAAACTTAAATTGCCGGTTAATGCGGTTAATTGCTCAATTTTTTCAGAGATTAAATCAAGCTTATAGACGTTATAGATGCCAGGATGCGTTGGATTAGCGCGATAGTAAATGGCATTGCCAGCGCGGTTCAATTTAGGTTGGCTAACTTCAAAAGTACCGCTGGTTAGTTTTTTCGCCTTACCGGACAAAGGTTTCACGTAGATATGCGAATAACCACTTTCTTCCGATAAGAAATACAAGCTGGATGCTTGGTTAAACCAACCAAAATTATTAAAATCGTAGTTGATCCAGGCATCATCATGTAAACGATGCTGATTCACCAGCTTGTTTGCCGCAAAATCTACGGTCGCTAACCAGCGGTCTTTATTGTCCCAAGCTTTGAGCATGATCGCCACTTGGCTGCCAGACTCATCCCAACGAATGGCCGATTGATCCCAGCTCCAGTCATTTAATAAAGAAATGTCACGGACCACTTTTTTCGACTGATAAGTTTTGCCCTGACGCTTGGCATTTTCTGTTTTTACCGCCGCCAGCACATCTTCATCAATGCCTGGTAAAGTTTCGTAACTCAGTGGAAATTGCTTGTGAGCAGTCAGATCTAACAGCACCAGCTTATGAGGTTGCGGCTTTTGGTCATTTACCCGGCTACGAACCGGCTGCGCCGCAATGTCACCCGTTGCGGTGATGTAATTGGGCATGATGTCTTTGCTGTTACGTTCTCTTTTACCACCCAGCGCAATGACCATCTTGTCGCCTTTTGGTGACAAACTGGCGCTGACGATACTTTGATCTTTACCTAGGTAAAACGGCAGCGGTGCCAGCACATCGCTTTGTTGTTCTAGTAACTGCTGCTGCTTAAAATTGTCCGATGCATTTTTATGTTCCAGCGCGATAAACTGAATCAGTTTATGCTGTTCCTGCGCCAAATAACCTTTAGGGATAGCCGGGCCTTTGGGTTCATCCTCTGTATCTAAACTGGCTAACAATGAAAGTTCGCCGTTTTGTAAGTTCAGGCTGTAAAAATCCCAGCCCTGACGCCAAGTTAAACGACCGTCAGCAAGAAACATCACATCACTTTGCTGTTGACGATTTCGGGTCAACTGACTGATTTTTCCAGACGATAATTCTTTAACGAAAACCTGACCTTCAAATATCCAGGCAACAAATTTACCGTCATTAGAAAACCGTTGCTCTTCAGCCCCGATATTATCTAAATCTTTGAGCGTAACCTGTTGACCGTTGTCGGTCGCTGCTAATGGCCGTGCGTACCAGTCTCGAAGCTCTGAGCCCTGCTGTTTGCGGGAATAATAAATGCTTTGGCTATCAGCAGACCAATAAGCCGATTCTGGTTGACGACCAAGCCAATCCGGATGCGCCATCGCTTGTTCCATCGTCATTAACTTGGTGCCGGTTGGCGCCTGGATTTGCACGGGAGTAAATTGATAGCTTTGTGATTCTTTGGCGACGACTGAAACACTGGTGCCCGTTAGCAGCAAAGTGCTGAGGGTTATTACAAGCAAAGATTTAGAAAATTGCGTCATCTGGATTTTTCTGTTGTTCTGGATATAGGGGATTCTGTTATACAAAGGTCTGCTTGGAAATTCAACCATCTGCGCCTGTCAGCAGCGTTGACAAGTTAAAAAGCAAGGTTTGAGATTTCAACCTGCCCTGCTGTATGTACAATCAGTACAACACTTCATTTAATCGAAAAAAAAACCGCAGACTGAGACATCAAAGTTCGCACTTTGCGGTCAATCAGCTGCGGTTTGCAGGAACTTTGATTGTTAATGCCGTACGTCGATCCGTTTAATTCTAACCAGAGTGATGCGCGGCGCAGCTCACAGTAAGCATCAACAGCAACATCGGCCAAAAAGTTGAAATCAGATTAAGCCGCTAGTTCTGTGGTTAAATCTTCGATCTGTGCTTTTGCCGCCTCTAATGCAGCCTTAGCAGAATCAGCCCCCATACTCAAACCTTCGGCATAAATGAAATGCAGGTTTTTAAGTCCAACGAAGTTAAAAAATGCTTTTAAAAACGGAGTCTGACTATCATGTGGCAAGTCTTTGTAAATACCGCCACGGGTTGCAAAAAACACCACCGGTTTGTCAGCGAGTAATCCAACCGAGCCTGTCTCGGTATATTTAAAAGTGATACCGGCACGGGCTATCCGGTCAAACCAGGCTTTAAGTTGGCTAGGAATCCCAAAATTGTACATAGGCACACCGATTAAAATCACATCGGCGGCTTGAACCTGAGCAATGCTCAGATCAGATAAAGCTGCCAGTTCTTTCTGCTCCAAGCTACGGTCTGCTGCGGGCGTCATCCAGGCTGCAAATTCATTCATCGCCAAATGTGGCAACTGTTGCTGGTTTAAATCAACCCGAGTCTCTATTACTTGAGATCCTAAAGCTTGAACAAAGTTTTCAATCAGTTGGTTTGATTGGCCTTGTTCGCCGCTGATAGAGCTATTGACGATTAAAATGTTTTTCATGATGGCTGTTCCTCTGATTAAGTGTCACCATTATAATTTCTATTTATACGAACGTATATCGCATTAAATTGCCTATACCATTCGATTTAATTCAATTAACCATATAGAGATCCAATCGAGAAAAGGCCGCGTATATTCACGTCATGCACTTCGCACCAGAGCGCCGTTGGAAAAAAACGGCTAAGGGTAAGATAAAATGTTGGATAGATGTGGGTTAACCAGTCATCATGCTGGTGAAATTTCTCGCCAAGGTAGCTCGATGATCTCTCAGTCAGACCCCACCGACACCGTCCGTAAAGGACAATGGGAAGATGCGCTTCATATAATCGCGGTGCATCGTGACAAACAAATGTATGCCGAACTGTTTAAATATTTTGCACCAAGATTGCGTGCTTTTGGTATCAAGATGTTTGGCAACGAACAACAAGCCATGGAAATGGTGCAAGATGCGATGCTTAATGTCTGGCAAAAAGCTGCATTATTTGACGCAAGTCGTGGCTGTGCATCCACCTGGATTTTCACCATTGCCCGGAACGTACGGTTTGATATGCTCCGCAAAAAACAAAGCCGGAAAGACGATATTAGCGCAGATGATCTGTGGAGTGATGGCGACTATCCGGAGCAGGAAGGCAGCCACAGCCAACAGTGGGACCTGTACTTGATCGCCGAAAAAATTGCACCACATTTTCATGCATTGCCTCCTGCTCAGCGGCTGGTGATGGAAAAAGTGTATTTGGATGAGTTGTCTCATCAAGAAGTGTCAGAGCAGCTGAGTATTCCGCTGGGTACCGTAAAATCCCGGATCCGGTTGGCATTAGACAGATTAAGAGAGGCGATCGATGGCCCACGCAGTTAAATACCATCCCAGCCTGAGTTTGCTGGAACAATACACCGAAGGCACACTCGAAGCAGAAGTTGCACTGATTGTGGCCGCACATCTGGACTTTTGCCCTCATTGCCAGCAGCTAAGACATGATATTGAAGCCGATATCGGTTGTCAGTTGGCTCAGCAACCTGCGCCTGCTGCAGAAAGTGATGAATGGCAGCAAATGCTGCAGCAGATCTTAGCTCCTGCAGATTTAAGCACGGCTCAAGACCCGAATGTAGCAGAAGCAACAATTGCTCCGAATTCTACTCACGTAGAGTTGGGACAATTTAAAATAGAAATACCTCGTAGTTTGCAGCGACTCGCCGCCAAGCGGAAAAAGTGGCTGCAGTTAGGAGGTATTGCAACAGCAAAATTGCCATCCAGCGACAATAATCATTTATCTTTGTTGCTGATCCAGTCGAATACTGAAGTACCTTTACATACGCACAAAGGTCTTGAGATCACGTTGGTGTTGGCGGGTGAAATGGTTGATGAAATGGGTAAGTACGCAGCGGGCGACTTAATTATTAATACACCAGATCATACCCATACCCCGAAAAATATCAGCGAAGAACCTTGTTTGTGTCTATCGGTTTTGACGGCACCACTCGAATTTAAACAAGGCTTGACCAGGTTACTGAATCCGTTGCAACGGTTTTTCTATTGACAACCACTAGAGCACCAATGGTTAAAATAATAAACCGCGCAAATGCGCGGTTTATTATTTTGCGATGTGATCTGATAGTCCATTAAAAAATAATGACCTGCTCGATGAGCCGAAGCTCAACTCAGCATCGCAACGCCACCTTTAAGGTTATACACTTCCTCAAATCCAGCAC
>JAHJNE010000537.1 GCA_018820995.1 Gammaproteobacteria bacterium
TAAATAGGGACGGCTGCCTAGCTCGGTCAGTAAACAAAGCTCAATATCCTGCACCCCGACGACCTGCTGCAGTTGCTGCATTAAGGTATCCAACCGGGTCCGATCAACCACTTCGATCGACAGATCCCGCACCATGTCGTATAGAAATTGCAATTTGGTGTTGGATGCCTGTAAGGCATGGGTCTGGGCATCGACCCGCTTTTGCAATGAACCATACATCGAGGCGATGGCGTCTGACATTTTATTAAGCGTTTGCGCCAGTACACCAAGCTCGTCTTGCTCTTGCGGCTCAACCCGGCAGGTAAAATCCCCCTGCCCAATACGATGCGCCACACGGGTTAATTCAGACAACGGCTGCTCCACGCGGTTTCGTAACCAATGCAGCACCACAGCAGCCAGAAACACCGTGGTAAAAAGCGCGAATATCTGCACAATCCGTAACAACCGGACTTTTTTCTCAGCATCTTGCTGGATGGTACTGACCAAAACTTCAATATCGCTGACCTGGCGCTGAGCGCGATCAAACCTTCGTGCTGGCGTGATCTGCAGCAATTGTTGCTCCAATTGCAGCCAGTTTTGCCGGGCTTGGACAAATTGCAGGTTCAGCTCTGGATTGGTCAATTTCATATGGCTAAACACCGAGTGTTGCCAGGTTTGGGTTAATTTATCTTTTGCTGCCATAAATTCAGGCGAGGCCGGTTGTTCACTGAGCATCACTACCTTATAGGTTTGCATGCGCAGCGAACCTGCCACGTTAATGGCTAAAGCATCGCTATCGGCGCGCTCCGACAACCAGTAAGAAATAATCATCGTTGCCAGTGCCAAGGTGACAATAATCCCCAGCGCAATACCGATCCGACTCACAATCGATGATTGTTGCTTCAGTAGCGGTTTAGATTGAGCCATAGCTCCCCCTTGTTAAATCTGCAGCCATCATACCCCGTTCTGTTGCCAATTTCAGGGGCTACTCCTTTTGCGCCAGCACATCAGAACAGTCGCCGCAGACAAAATACCAAAACACCATTAGGCATTACAAATCAATAAGATAGAAAAAATAAAAACTACCTATTAGTGGGTAGGTAAGCGTAAATGTACCGATTTAACCTCCGTGGATTGATCACGCGAAATCAATCATGCTTCGGTCTGCGCATTCCAAACTACTGACAAGTTCAGCATCGCACTCTGGTCAACCTCGCAAAACCAGATTAGCAAGCAGGAGTAACACAATGAGTCACTTGCTCGATAAATTGCGTTTTTTTAAAACGCGCAGCACCCCCTTCGCAGAAGGCCATGGCATCACCACCGATCAGGATCGTACCTGGGAACAGGGTTATCGCCAACGTTGGCAACACGATAAGATCGTTCGTTCAACCCATGGTGTCAACTGTACCGGCTCGTGTAGCTGGAAAATCTATGTCAAGGATGGTCTGGTGACCTGGGAAACCCAACAAACCGATTATCCGCGCACCCGACCAGATTTACCCAATCATGAACCACGTGGCTGCCCAAGGGGCGCCAGTTATTCCTGGTATATTTATAGCGCCAATCGCCTGAAATATCCGAAAGTCCGTCAGCACCTGATGAAACTCTGGCGTGAGGCAAAAGCCATTCACAAAGACCCGGTTCTGGCCTGGCAATCGATTGTCTCAGATCCGGTTAAAGCCAAAAGTTACAAAGAACGTCGCGGTCTGGGTGGTTTTATCCGCGCGAGCTGGGATGAAGTGAATGAACTGATTGCCGCGTCCAATATTTATACGACCAAACAATATGGCCCTGATCGTGTGACGGGTTTCTCACCTATACCGGCGATGTCGATGGTGTCTTATGCTGCCGGTGCACGCTATTTATCGTTGATCGGCGGTAACTGTTTAAGTTTCTACGACTGGTACTGTGACTTACCGCCATCCTCTCCACAAGTCTGGGGGGAGCAAACTGACGTGCCGGAATCGGCTGACTGGTACAACTCCAATTACATCATTGTCTGGGGCTCAAACGTGCCGCAAACACGAACGCCAGATGCCCATTTCCTGTCTGAAGTGCGTTACAAAGGCACTAAAACCTGTGTCATCACCTCAGACTATTCAGAGGCTTCTAAGTTTGGTGATACCTGGCTGGCTCCAAAACAAGGCACAGACGCAGCGCTGGCGATGGCATTTGGTCATGTCATTTTAAAAGAATTCCATGTCGACAACCCCAGCAGCTATTTTACTGACTATGTACGTCGTTATACCGACATGCCAATGCTGGTGCTCCTTGAAGAAAATGAAGGAAAACTAACTCAAGGCCGCTTCCTGCGCGCTGCTGATTTAGTTGATAACCTGGGTGAAGCCAACAACCCCGACTGGAAAACCATTGGTATCAAACAAGATGGAAACCTGACCAGTCCAAACGGCGCTATTGGTTATCGTTGGGGCCAAAATACCGATCAAATTGGCAAGTGGAACTTAGAGCAAAAAGACAAAGATGGTGATATTGCCCTAAAACTGTCATTAATTGACGCGCATGATGAAATCGCTGAAGTTGCTTTCCCATATTTTGGCGGGGCACCACACGAATATAAATACTTCCAGCACACAGAGCACGACGAAGTGCAGATCCGCCGTATTCCGGTGCGTAAAGTTCAACTCAAAGATGGTACACAAGCTTTAGTCGCAACAGTGTTTGATTTAACACTTGCGCATTATGGTGTCGACAACGGTGCTGCCTTTGGACTTACCGATCCAAATCGTGCGACTTCCTTTAGCGACAACGTGCCTTACACGCCGGCATGGCAACAACCCATCACCGGTGTTGAACCTGAAGCTGTGATCCGTGTTGCCCGTGAATTTGCCCGCAATGCTGATAAAACCCGTGGTCGCTCGATGGTCATCGTCGGTGCTGCACTCAATCACTGGTATCACATGGATATGAACTACCGTGGTCTCATCAATATGTTGATGATGTGTGGTTGTATTGGCCAAAGCGGCGGTGGCTGGGCGCATTATGTTGGCCAGGAAAAACTACGCCCGCAAACCGGCTGGGCACCGCTGGCTTTTGCCACTGACTGGCAGAAACCACCTCGCCATATGAACGGTACATCGTTCTTTTATAACCACTCCAGTCAATGGCGCTATGAAAAATTGGACATGGCCGAAGTGGTATCGCCATTAGCGAATAAGCACAAATGGACCGGATCCATCATTGATTTTAATACTCGAGCCGAGCGGATGGGCTGGTTGCCATCAGCGCCACAGCTTGGCACTAACCCACTACATTTAACTGCCAAAGCCCAAGCGGCAGGTTTGGACGTGAAAGATTATGTGGTGCAACAGCTGAAATCTGGCAGCCTGAAATTTGCCTGTCAGGAGCCAGAAAATCCACAGAACTTCCCACGCAATATGTTTATTTGGCGATCTAACCTGTTGGGTTCAAGTGGTAAAGGCCATGAATATATGCTGCGCCATTTGCTTGGCACAAAGCATGGTCTGCTTGGTAAAGATCTGGGTGGTTTTGGCGGCAAAAAACCTGAAGATGTGAAATGGACTGAGGATGCTGCTGAAGGCAAAGTCGATTTGTGGGTGACACTGGATTTTCGGATGTCGACCACTTGTCTCTATTCCGACATCGTGCTGCCAACGGCCACCTGGTATGAAAAAGACGATATGAATACCTCGGATATGCATCCGTTTATTCATCCGTTATCGGCAGCGATTGATCCGGTGTGGGAAGCGCGCAGCGACTGGGAGATTTTTAAAGGCATCGCCAAAGAATTCTCCCGTCTTTGCCCGGGTCATTTAGGGGTTGAAACCGATCTGGTAACGACACCGATGCACCACGACACCCCGGCTGAGCTGGCCCAACCTTATGGCGTCAAAGCTTGGTGGAAAGGTGAATGCGAGGCCATTCCTGGTATCACCATGCCGCATTTGAATCTGGTCGAGCGCGATTATCCGAATACTTATCAGCGGTTTACGTCCTTGGGGCCATTGCTGGATAAATCCGGCAACGGTGGTAAAGGCATCAGCTGGGATACTAAAAATGAAGTGCATTTCCTAAAAGAGTTAAACCGCACCCATACCGCAGAAGGTGCGAACAAAGGTCTGGCACGGATTGAAAGTGCGATTGACGCCTGTGAAGTGATTTTAAGCCTGGCGCCGGAAACCAATGGTCAAGTTGCGGTGAAAGCTTGGGCTGCTTTATCGAAAATCACCGGTCGTGACCATCGTCATCTCGCACTGAACAAAGAAGATGAAAAAATCCGTTGGCGCGATATCGTGGCGCAGCCACGCAAAATCATCTCCTCACCGACCTGGTCAGGTCTGGAAGACGAGCATGTATCTTATAACGCCGGCTATACCAACGTGCATGAACTTATTCCATGGCGCACCATCACCGGCCGCCAGCAGTTCTATCAGGATCACGAGTGGATGCGCGATTTTGGTGAACAGCAATGCTCTTACAAACCACCGATCAATTTAAAAACGGTGGAACCAGTACTGCATAAAAAACCTAATGGCAATAAAGAAATCGTATTGAACTGGATCACACCACATCAAAAATGGGGCATCCACAGTACCTATTCTGACAATTTGCTGATGCTGACGTTATCCCGTGGTGGCCCGATAGTTTGGCTGAGCGAACTGGATGCCAAAGCGGCCGGCATTGAAGATAACGACTGGATTGAAATATTTAACGTCAACGGCGCTATTGCAGCTCGTGCTGTGGTGTCGCAGCGCGTGCCGGAAGGCATGAGCATGATGTACCACGCACAAGAACGGATTGTTAACGTGCCGGGTGCAGAAACCACCGGCACCCGAGGCGGGATCCATAACTCAGTGACCCGTGCCGTGATGAAGCCAACGCACATGATCGGCGGATATGCCCAACAGTCCTACGGCTTTAACTATTACGGCACTGTCGGTTGTAACCGTGACGAATTCGTTATCGTGCGCAAGATGAACAATGTCGACTGGTTAGACACCCAATAAGGTTGGAGTAAGCATTTATGAAAGTCAGAGCCCAAATCGGCATGGTGTTAAACCTCGACAAATGTATCGGTTGTCACACCTGCTCTATCACTTGTAAAAACGTCTGGACCTCGCGTGAAGGCGTTGAATATGCATGGTTTAATAACGTCGAAACGAAACCAGGTATTGGTTTTCCGAAAGAGTGGGAAAACCAGGAAAAATGGCACGGCGGCTGGACTAAAAATGCCAGCGGCGAGCTTGAATTAAAAATTGGCGGCAAACGCCGGGTATTGGCGAATATTTTCGCCAATCCGGATTTACCCGAAATCGACGACTACTACGAGCCGTTTGATTTTGATTATCAATATTTACACAACGCGCCGGATAGCAAGCATCAACCGGTGGCACGCCCGCGCTCACTGATCAGTGGTCAGCGGATGGAAAAAATCGAATGGGGTCCGAACTGGGAAGAAATTCTCGGTACTGAATTTGAAAAGCGCAAAAAAGACCAAAACTTCAATGACGTCGTGCAAAAAGACATTTATGGCCAGTTTGAAAAAACTTTCATGATGTATTTGCCGCGCCTTTGCGAACACTGTCTAAACCCGGCCTGTGTTGCAGCCTGCCCCAGCGGCGCAGTCTACAAGCGTGAAGAAGACGGTATTGTATTGATTGATCAAGACAAATGCCGCGGCTGGCGGATGTGTGTCTCGGCTTGCCCGTACAAAAAAATCTATTACAACTGGAAAACCGGCAAATCTGAAAAATGTACTTTTTGCTTCCCGCGGATTGAAGCTGGACAGCCAACTGTTTGTTCAGAAACCTGCGTTGGTCGTATTCGCTATTTAGGCGTGCTGCTGTATGACGCCGACAAAATTGCAGCCGCGGCCAGCGTTGCCAATGAACAGGATCTGTATCAGGCGCAACTTGATATTTTCTTAGACCCACATGATCCCAAAGTGATTGCTGCAGCCCGTGCCGAAGGTATCACTGATAATTGGATCACTGCAGCCCAAAATAGCCCAGTGTATATGATGGCAATGGACTGGAAAGTGGCGTTACCGCTGCACCCGGAATACCGCACGCTACCGATGGTTTGGTATGTGCCACCACTGTCGCCCATTCAAAGCGCAGTACAGGCTGGCCATGTCGGCGTAAATGGCGAAATTCCTGATTTGAAATCACTGCGTATTCCGTTGAAATATTTAGCGAATTTACTGACAGCTGGTGATGAAAAACCTGTCGTCAGAGCCTTAGAGCGGATGATTGCCATGCGCGCCTTTAAACGGGCGCAGCAGGTAGACGGTGTTGAAGATTTGGCGGTGCTAAAACAAGTTGGCCTCAGCGCCCATCAGGTCGAGGAAATGTACCGTTACATGGCACTCGCCAACTATGAAGACCGGTTTGTGATCCCGACCAGCCACCGAGCTTATGCCGAAAATGCTTATGACCTGAAGAGTTCATGTGGCTTTAGTTTTGGCAATGGTTGTGGTGATGGCAACAACGGCGTCAACCTGTTTGGCGCTAAGGCCAAGGGTGTCCGTCAGGTGATCCCAGTGGAATTGAAGGATTAACATTATGCAAATACTTCAGGTAATTTCGTTACTGCTCGACTACCCGACTGAACTGTTACATGACAGTCAATCCGAACTTGAGCAGATTGTTGAGGCGTCAGTGTTGTCTGACGCCGCTAAAAACGCCTTATTAGCTTTTCTGAAAAATCGGCTGGCCAAGGATCTCATGGACTGGCAAGCCGAATACGACAGCCAATTTGAGCGTGGCCGCAGCTTAAGTTTACTACTGTTTGAACATTTACACGGTGAATCGCGCGATCGTGGTCAGGCGATGGTAAATCTGCAAGCGCAATACCGCGAAGCAGGTTTGGATATCTCGCAAAAAGAGCTGCCGGATTATATACCGCTCTATCTTGAGTTTTTATCAACTCAAGGCAACGACAACGCCCGCTTTGGCCTGCAGGAGGTCGCGCCAATTTTGGGTTTGTTAGCGGCACGTCTGGCCCAACGGGATTCCGATTATCAAATTCTGCTGCATAGTTTGTTGGAACTGTCAGAGGCTGAGATTGATTTGGCTGATCTTGCCAAACAAATCAGCAGCGAACAACGGGATGATACGCCTAAAGCCTTAGATAAAGTGTGGGAAGAGGAAATGGTTAGCTTTATGTCTGCCGGCAACAATGGCGGCGGCGAAAGCAGCTGCCCAAGCAGCCAGCTGCGCCCATCTGAACAGCAACGCCGTGACCAGATGGTGCCGGTACAGTTTTTCAATGGCGGCACGTCAAGTGTTGCAGCGACAGGAGTTTCGTCATGAGTTACTTTGATTATCTGGCCTTTGGCATCTACCCCTACATCGCGATAGCAGTGATGTTCCTTGGAAGTTGGGTTCGCTACGACCGCGAACAGTACACCTGGAAAACCAGCTCCAGCCAGCTGCTGGAGAAAAAACAGCTGCGTCGCGGCAGTATTCCTTTTCATATCGGTATTCTTGCCATTTTGGGCGGTCATGCGGTTGGTTTATTGACTCCCCATCAGGTCTGGGATTTCCTCGGGATCAGTGCATCATTCAAACAAATGATTGCGATGGGCGTCGGTGGTTTCTTTGGTTTGATTTGCTTGTACGGTCTGCTGATCCTACTCAAACGCCGGATGACCAACCCAAGGGTTCGTGCCAGCAGCAATCCGATGGATATCGCTATCCTTTGGCTATTGCTAGCGCAGCTTCTGCTTGGACTCAGCTCAATTTTTGTTTCAGCCGGCCACATGGATGGTAGTGAAATGTTGAAATTAATGGCCTGGGCACAAAATACCGTAACACTGGATATTTCTGAAGCCGTTGCGGCAATGGATGGCGTGCACTGGATTTTTAAAGCGCACATTGTGCTGGGCATGACTTTATTTGTGGTGTTTCCGTTTAGCCGCTTGGTCCATATGCTGAGTGTACCGCTGCAGTATATCGGCCGGCCGCACCAGATTGTCCGGCAGCGTTTTGGCCGCTAACTGATCAACCATACCAAGGCCAGTTTCCGCTGGCCTTTTTGGGAGTTTTCCATGATTGAAGTCAATCAACAGCAAATTTTAGAAGCAGATATCTTTGCAGAGATGCAATACCACCCGGCTACAGACAAACGGGCGGCGATGGTCGCTGCAGCACAAAGTCTCATTATAGAAAAACTGCTTTGCCAACGGGCAAATGCGCTTGGTTTATCGAGCCAGGCTGAAGCAATCACAAATACCACTGATGAAAACGTGCGCCAGGCTGCCTTCGATCGACTGATCCAGCAGGTCATCGATGCAGAAGTCACTACGCCCAAAGCCAAGGACGACGACTGCCAGCTGTATTACCAGCAGAATCCAGATAAATTTGTCAGCTCGCCATTGTTGGAAGTGCGGCATATTTTGTTGGCCTGTGCACCGGATGACCATCAAGGCCGAGCCACGGCCAGTCAACAAGCTGAGACTTTGATTCTACAGCTTCAGCAAGGCGCGACATTTTCGGGTTTAGCCAGCCAGTTTTCAGCCTGTTCGACCAAAGACAGCGGTGGCTTGCTGGGGCAGATTTCAAAAGGACAAACTGTGCCGGAACTGGAGCGACCGCTGTTTCGTTTACAACCAGGATTATTGCCCTATCCATTAGAAAGTCGCTACGGTTTGCATGTCGTCGAAGTATTGCATCGGGTTGACGGTCAGCTGCTGCCTTATCAGGCTGTCGCACAGCGGATTGCCGATTTTCTGAATGAAAAAGTCCGGCGTAAAGCCATCAGCCAGTACCTTACCCAGTTAATTGCCAATGCCGAAATTAGCGGATTTGACTTTGCGGTGCAGCCTTCACCGCTGATGCAATAATCATCAACGTTCAACCAAAGTCCGCTGCCATGGCGGGCTTTGGCTTGATCCATACAATACTGCTGTACGCACCAGCATGGTGCAACTTATCATGAGTTCAATCGGGTAAGAGCACCGAGCAGTTTAAAAAGCGGCAGCTCTACTGCTCACTTTTTAAACTGTTCGGTGCTCTAGGTAATTTTATAATGTTAAAAAACTATAGCGGCGGGTTACTCCAGATCATGGGCCTGAAAAAGCCGCATGAACAGCGCATTTCTGCAATTTCATTCCGACAGCGGCTAAAAGTGGCCAGCGCCGCATTCCTCGCCTTATGGCTGGTGGCAAACATCTCTGAATTCTTTTTGTCCGGCACGAGCCATATGCTGTTATTGGCCTCAATGGGCGCTTCAGCCGTTCTGCTGTTCGGACTTCCGGGAAGCCCGTTGGCAAAACCGGCAGTATTTTTTTGGGGGACATTTGCTGTCAGCCGCTATTGGCTTGACGTTCAGTCATCTTTTGAATAATTTTGCACTAATGACGGCATGCACAGTCGCGATGGTCATATTTGTGATGTACCTGTTTGAAGCAATGCATCCACCGGGTGGCGCCACAGCATTGGTTCCTGTGATTGCCACCACAACTGGCCCGGCGCCAGCGCTCGATTTTTTACTCTTTCCAGTTACGCTCAATCTGCTGCTGATGCTTACGGTAAGCTTTTTAATTCAGCGCTACTTTTTACAGCCGACTCA
>JAHJNE010000538.1 GCA_018820995.1 Gammaproteobacteria bacterium
AGCAATACCGCCGTCGGTCAGATCGGTAAAGATTTAGCTTCCACCGAGCAGCCACCCTCAGCCTTGCAACGGGCATCCGGTAAGCTGGTGCGTTGGGTCGGTTCTTTGGCACTGCTGATTGCGATAGGTCAGGTGTTATTGGCCTGGTGGTGGAATGATCAACCACTGCTCGCCAGTTTGTTGTCCGGTGTTGCCTTGGCGATGGCAATTTTGCCGGAAGAGATCCCGGTGATCCTGACAGTATTTTTAGCGATGGGCGCTTGGCGGATAGCACAACAAAAAGTATTAACCCGTCAGGTTTCAGCCGTGGAATCGTTAGGCGCGATTACGGTGTTAGCGGTGGATAAAACCGGCACTTTAACCCTCAATCGTATGGAAATTGCGGAACTGGCAACCCAATCGCTGACCGGCAGCGGTGATATTTTTAATCCGCAACAGGCAGATGTATTACCGGAAACTTTTCACACTCTGGCCGAATTTGCCATGTTGGCTAGTCCCGGCGACCCTTTTGATCCGATGGAAAAAGCCATCAATGCCTTTAATCAGCGCTGGCTGGCAGGCACCGAACATCTGCGGGATGGCCGCACCCCCGAGCTTGAATATTCGTTGACGCCAGATATTTTAGCCATGACCAAAGTGTTTGCCGGCAATAACCCAAACTAATACGTGTTAGCGACCAAAGGTGCGCCTGAAGCGGTAGCCGATTTATGTCACTTAAACGAAGCGCAACAGCAGCGACTGCAACAACAAATTACCGCGATGGCCAAGCGTGGCTTGCGGGTGCTTGGGGTGGCGCGCGGCCGCTGGACGGCGCCGGAAGGCACTGAGCCAAATTGGCCGGCTACGCAACATGATTTTGAATTCACGTTTTTAGGTTTAGTCGCGCTGGCCGATCCGCCCCGTCCTGAAGCGCGGGCAGCCCTTGCTGAATGCCGCCGTGCTGGCGTTCGCGTGATCATGATGACCGGCGATCATGCGGATACTGCACGAGCAATAGCCGAACAGGTTGGACTCGCGGCCAATTCAGCAGAAAGCCCACCGACTAACAAAAACGACAACGTCGCAGAGCAGGCTGCGGTGATCAGTGGCAATGACATTGCCGAACTTGATGATGCCAGCCTGAGTCAACGGCTGAGCGACGTGAATACCCCTATCAATATTTGTGCCCGCCTGCGACCGGAGCAAAAACTTCGGCTGGTGAATATCCTGCGCGCTCAAGGCGAAGTGGTCGCCATGACGGGCGATGGTGTGAATGACGCGCCGGCACTCAAAGCCGCAGACATCGGTATTGCCATGGGCGAGCGTGGCACCGATGTCGCCCGTGAAGCCGCGGCGATGGTGCTGTTGGATGATAGTTTTAACCATATTGTCACTGCGATCCGCCAGGGGCGGCGTATTTACGACAATATCCGCAAAGCAACACGTTTTACTTTTGCCGTCCATATGCCCGTGATTGCGCTGGCGCTGGTGCCGATGCTACTGCATTGGCCGGCTTTATTGCTGCCAGTACATATTGTCTTGCTGGAGCTGATTATCAATCCCGCCTGTTCCATCGTGTTTGAAGCCGAGCCAGAGTCGGAACAACTGATGGATCAACCACCACGCCGTTCGACTGACTCGCCATTTAACCTTCGGCATTTAATGAGCGGCATGCTGCAAGGTCTTGGCGTAGCGGCGATTTTATTAACGACTTACGGCTGGATGGCAGCGCAAGCCTGGGATCCGGCACAAAGCAGCAGTCTGATTGTACTGATGCTGATCATCAGCGTTTATCTACTGATCCTGGCCAATCGTGATCTCCATCACACCGCTATCCTCGGGCTTTTTAGCAATAACCCATGGGTCCTGCGGATGTCTGGCGTCATTGCGTTATTACTGCTGTTGTTCTTTGGTATTCCCTGGTTACGCCATTTATTGGGGCTGACTTTACCAGGGCTTGCCGAAATGTGGGTCGCAGGTACAGTATTGCTCGCGCTTGGGCTGTGGCTGGAAGTGATGCGCTGGGTGAATCTGAAGCTGCTGCGTAGCGGCACACTTCGCTGAAGAAACTACCGACAGCTAGGTGCCGGAGCAGGTTTTGGCCGAAGTGATTAGTGCTGCCGGCTTGCAGCAGTTTCACTGTGCCGAAACTGAAAAAGCGCCGCATGTCACTTACTTCTTTAATGGCGGTGTTGAACCGCCTTTTCCCGGCGAAAGCCGCGATATCATTCCGTCACCAAAGGTCGCGACTTATGATCTACAACCGCAGATGAGTGCCGCAGCCGTCGCCGATAGCGTGCTTGATGCGATTGACAGTCAGCAATATCAGTTTGTTTTAGTGAACCTTGCCAACACTGATATGGTTGGCCACACCGCCGTTCCGGCAGCCATTATCAGCGCCGTCGAAACCGTCGACTTGCAAAGTTCACGCATGATGCACAGTGCTTTGCAACGCGGCTGGCGGGTCATTTTGACTGCTGATCACGGCAATTGTGATGAAATGGTTGACCCACAAACCGGCCAACCTCACACCCAACATACCTCGTACCCAGTGCCCTGCTTAGTTGCAGGTGAGCCAGATCTCGAACTTGGCATTGGCCGCAGCTTAGCGGACGTAGCCCCAACCATTTTGCAATTGCTGAGTTTGCCACAACCTTCGGTGATGACCGGCCGCAGTTTGCTGCTCAATCGTGAAAATAAGCGGGGAGAAAAATTAATCACCCGATGGGAGGTCGGATTGCGTTGAAAATCAGAGTTTTCTATTGAATGGTTCTTACATTTTACAAACAATTCTCAACTTTCTCATCCGTTGTCACAGTGCTAGCATTTTGCGTCGTTGTGCTTCTTTTATTTTCTGAAGGGCCAACATCTAATAAATTGATTTTAAATGTTTTTATTCAATGTTGGCAGGCTGCAAGGTGCTGGGTTGCCATATGCAGACGGGAGATGCAAATGTGTCATGGATGTAAAAGAATTGGGTACCCGCTCATTTTTGGATTGGTTTTGACCTTAAGTGGTTGCGGCGGCTCCGATGAATTAGATAAACAGTTAACGCACAGTGCCAACCTGACTCTGGTTAATTCACTTGGGTTTATGACCGATTTCCACGTCAAAAAGCGAGGGATCAGTACCGGGGATAGCGGTTTATTTGAAAGTGACAGCCTGGTGTTTTCTGATGTTCCGGCAAAGAATCACAGCAGTGTTTATCGTTACAGCTATCAAGTGACAAATAATATGGTCAATGTTGGCGTGAAAGACAGCGTGAATGCCAACAAAGAACTGAAAGCTAGCAAAACCCTGAGTAATGGCAGTGATTTGTGGGTTATCGCTTGGGAAACTTCCGGCGAAAGAGCGTTGTCGGTGATTGATAAAAAACAGCAGCTAACCAAGGATGTATTTAATGTCCGTTTGTTTGCAAATGGTCGCTACGATGTAACCGTTGCCGGAAAGCGTATATTGACGACGGAAAAAGGTAAGGTGACGGACTATCTGACGGTGAACAATTGTGCCCGTGATTTGAAAGTCGCTGAGCATGTTATCAATTTATGCGCGGGTAATCTGGGTGCATCCTATTTGCTGGTGGCGAATGAAAATGGAGCGCTGGTGATGGTGGCTGAATAGTGGCATTACAAATCCTTGTGCGCCAGAACTGGCTATTTGTGATTGATAAGGTTTGTCCTCGTGTTGCTGACGTTTAGCAGCCGTAACAGCGCAGATAAATAAGTGATGGAAAAAAAGGGGCAGCGAACTGCCCCAGAACACCTGCACCCACGAAACAGAAATTTATCACCCACGGTCGAACCAACAGAGAGAAGATTGATCAATGGATGGCGAACCATGGGCCGGGGTTGATGTTTGAAGAAAAATACGACGGTTAAAGCGAGTCACCAACAACTTATCAACGCCAAATCAGGCCAAATCAGGCCGATGGACAAGACGCAATTTAGGTTTTGCGCACAAACAAAAATCCCTGCACCAATGCAGGGATTATTCGATGGCTGATGGAAGGTGTTACATAAAGGTCTTGCGGAACTCCAACCCAACCAGACGTGGGGACCCGGCGATAAAACTCGGGTAACCGAATGAACCGCCGGTATTGCCAGCATCCACCAGATATTGTTTGTCAAAGACATTACTGGCGTATAGGGTGACTGCCCAGTCCTGGTCGATATTTTCTACACCAAACCGTAAATTGGTTAGCTGCACCGCGGGTTGTGCAATCTCAAAACCAGCGACCGGTTTATTGTTTTCTTCAAAAAAGATATCACTGCGAAAGGTATACATGACCGAACTTGTCAGGCGGTAGTGCGGACTGAGTTCTTTCGAATATTGCAAACCCGTGCCCAGCGTATACTCAGGTTGCAAGCGAAAGCGATTACCCGCTAACTGGCCGTTACTGCTGTTGTCGTCAATTTTTGCGTCGATCCAGGCCATATTCGCAAACCAATCTAACTGGTCGGTTAGGGCTAATTTCAACTCAGCTTCAACCCCAGTGTTTTTCGCATTACCGGCATTTTCAACATAAAAGTTACCTGCGCTGTCCTGCTGCGTCACCTGAAAATTCTGGTAATTCTGGTAATACATCGAAACCGCGTAAATCAGCTGATAGTCCGCCAGATTGCCTTTTATACCCACTTCATAATTCCGGATATTTTCAGCAGGTACCTCAGTCACCCGCGGGATCACGCCACTGGCGCTATTGGCAGAACCAACATCAAGCACCTTCGAGCGGCGACCTTTAGAAATAGTCGCATAAAGATTGGCCTGCTCGTTCAAGCGATAAAGTGCATTAAAACGAGGCAACCAGGCATCATCACTTGCTTGGGCGCTAAAAATTTTGCCGGCTGTTGAAGCGACCGGCAGCAGAGGAACACCTGCCAGCACTGAATTTGCAAAGTTTGATCCGTAGCGGCTGGTTTTATCTTCATCGACATAACGCAATCCAGCTGTCAGTTCGAGTTGTTCGGTAATCGCAACACTCACATCAGCAAACACAGAATAAGCAGAGTTGTCGCCGTAATTTTGAAATTCACCACTATAAGGCAGCAGCTGCAACTTGCCTGCGGTTAATGCCGGGGTCAGAATATTGACCGAGCCGTTTGGATTTATACAAGGAACCTTCACCGGCAACAGCCCCATACAAGCCAGAAAAACTGATTCTTCGGTGCTGAACGGCACTCGCTGTGAGCCTTCTTCATCAAAATAACTGACGCCGAAAAAGCTGTTAATTTTTTCTGAGCTGTAATTTAAGCGCAATTCCTGACTGAATTGTTTACCGGTCGCATCTTCTGCAAACTCCAGAAACCAAGCTTGTGTGCCATCGGCATCAAATACTTCCAATGAATCAAAATCACGTTTGGCGGTAATACTGTTCAGACTCCAGACTTCATTCAAGTCCCAGTTTAGGGTCAGGTTTAAGTCTTTGACGGTCCTTTCGACGCCCAAATCCGTCTTGCCAAAGAGTTGGGCCGCCACGGGACTGCCGCTTGCTTCAACAAAAGTATAAGGACTGGTATCACCGCCGGTTGGAGCGAATCTCCGGCTTTTAAAAGAGGTACCACTGTCATCATTTTTCTCGTAGTTGTACACCAGATCGATGGTCAGGTTTTCGGTCGGCGTAAAGCGCAGCGACGGTCGGATCCCAATCCGATCCATGCCATTCATATCGCGCTGTCCTTCTGCGATATTTTTGATATAGCCGTCGCGTTCGCGATAGGTAAAGGCCAGTCGGCCTTGAATTTGCTGCTCGCCGCCGGTGATATACCCCTGCACTTGCTTCGCCGCGAAATTACCCGCGCCGAGCGTCAGACCCGCTTCAAACTCTTGCTCGGGTTTACGGGTGGTCACACTCAAGGCACCGACAGATGCCGCAGTACCAAAAAGCGTGGCCTGAGGGCCTTTAACCACTTCAACGCGCTCTATATCAAATAACTCAAAATAAGAGCCCCGTGAACGGGAAATATCGCTGCCGTTGTAATAAACAGAAACCCGGGGGGCCGCCTGTGCTGAACCGCTATCTGAGGTGATCCCCCGGATCACAAAACCCGGGTTGTTTGGACTTTGCTCCTGGATCACCAAACCTGGGGTAATTTCCGACAACACATCCAAGTCCTGGATCCCTAATTTCTCCAGCATCTCGCCGGAAAAAGCGGTGACCGTCACCGGCACATCCTGGATCGCCTGCACCCGCTTTTGCGTGGTGACTTCGAGTCGTTCGATATCTTTTTCGGCGTCATTGATGGTGACTGCCTGCGCAGAAGTCACGCTAAGAGATGCGAGAATAAGTGCATCTAACATTTTAATTTTAAATTGCTTTTTGATTGGTAATGGCATTTTGAACATCCTGGTTAATTAGCTTGCGCTAAGCTAAAGACTTCAAATGACAACCGCGGGACGAAGTGATGACAGATTGGTTAAGCTGGTACGACGAGTTTGGTTAGTCTGGGCAATCTAGGCACCCACCAAATAAGGGCGGGCAATCTAGGCCACCCACCAAATAAGGGAGGGGCAATCTAGGCCACCCACCAAATAAGGTTGGCAAAACTAAGATGTGCGAACCCTGTCGGCGCGAAGCTCAGGCATTCATTTGCTTACTGGGCTAGTATTTTGGGTTAAAACTATGATGAATTGTACTCGAGTAGTGCTAAATATTTAGTTGTCTTTAGACTCGACAAACCTGGCGAGTCGTTGTTTTAATTGTTTATTTTCATTTTTCAGTTGCTCAATTTCATCAAGCAGATTTAACACCAAATAAAGATCGGCCCAATCAATATCCAAGTCACTATAGAGCCGCGCTGCCTTTTGCACTTTTTTCACGCAGGTCACATGAAATCGCCACTGCTGTGGCTGGGCGCCGACGATTGGTACCGCGATATCATGTTGCACGAACGCCAGCATAGTTTGTTGGCTGACGTTGGCAGAAAGGCAGAGTTCTTCAAAACTCAGCTGAAAATTGGCAGGGTGAATTTCTGATAACAACATCATGATAAGGTCGTCCATTCGTGGCGTGGGTCGAAACTGGCGCCGTCAGCAAGCTGGCACCACAATTCTTTACTGCTGTCACTGACCGTGGCTGGCATGACAATTTTTAAAATTGCAATCAAATCTCCGGTCGTTTTTTTCCGAACCAGACCTTTTCCTTTGACCCGCAACCGCTGCCCCGCCTGACTATTCGCTGGGATCTGCAACTGAATTTTTCCGCTGAGGGTAGGTACGGTTATTTTGGTACCCAACGCGGCTTCCCAAGGCGCAAGCGGCAATGTGAGCAGCAGGTTGTCGGCGTCTATATCAAACAGAGGGTGCGGCAGTAACCGGATCGTCAAATACAGATCGCCACTAGCAATGCCGCCCCTGCCAGGCGCGCCCTGGCCTTTGAGCCGAATGCGCTCGCCATCGTGCATACCGGCTGGAATTTTCACTTTTAGCGATTTTTTTAGCTGTTGCACCCCTGGCGGGCCATCAACGGGCATCACATATTCAATTTGCTGAGTGGTATCAAGCAAAGTGTCTTCCAGTATGATCGGCCATTCCAGTTCAACATCAGCCCCTTGATGATGATTAATGTCGTCAGCAGCGGAATGCTTGCGATGTTGTTGGCGCTGGCGCGATCCGGATGCGCCAAAAATCGCATTAAAAAAATCGGCAAAATCCTGATTCGAGTTGGCATCTTGGTTTGCATCAAAACCATTGCCATCAAAACCTCTGCCATTAAAATCAGAGTTGGCCTGCTCGGAGCGGCCTCCAAAACCCCTGCTGCGCGCAGCACATAAGGCATCGTATTCGGCACGCTTTTCAGCACTGTGTAGCACCTCATACGCTTGCGCGACCCGTTTAAATTTTTCAGCGGTATCCGGCAGTTTGCTGACATCAGGATGATATTTGCGTCCTAGCTTGCGATAGGCAGTTTTAATCGCTTTGTCGTCCGCCGAAGCGTCAACACCAAGCTCGCTGTAATAATCAATAAACTCCATTGCCAGATCCTAAATACAATTTCCCAGTATGACCCTAGCAGCCCCGCATCTGGCAAATCTGTGCGCTAGCGCACCCAATCGAAAAGAGTTTCTGATGAACAGGTTTCAACCAACGGCCGTTTTAAACTAGGGCAATCTAGGCCACCCACCAATTACCCACCAATTAAGGTAGGCAAGACTAAAGTATGCGAGCCCCCGTCGGCACGAAGCGCGGGTATTCATTATCTAACTAGAGAAGTGCATTGCCACCCAATCAATGTATGTTGTTGAGTGGATTCTTTCGGCCTAGCAAAAACAATGCCGCGAACATGAATGGCCGTTTTATTTTCATAACTAATCGGTTATTGACGTTTAGCCAAAACTTCGTCGACAAGCGCTTTGGCCGTGCAGCCAGCGCTGGCCAATTTTTTGGCAAAATTGCTGAACCGTTGCCAGCGGGCCAATGACCAGATGAAAATCGTTTTCTAGCTGCTGACAATTGTGCAACCAGCAAGCGGGGCTTAGTCCTAATCGAGCCAGAATGGGTGGCTGCCTTTCGCTGATATTGCCTTTTTTGTGGGGACGCATCTGCCGCCCAGTCCAATCGACAAGCTCAATATAATCAATCAGATGATAGGGAATGTGGGTGTTACCATTATCTTGATGCGCATTGCCGGCAAAAGACAGTAGTTGACCATTAAAGGCGCGGTGGACGGCTTGCCCAAGGCGTTGCTGAATACTAGTGTAGTCTGAGCTTTCAGGCGTATCTGCCATTTGCGTACGGATGGGGTTGAGGTCGACATACGCCATGGCACTAAGCAGTGCTTTTTCATCTAACAGCGCCTGCGATTTAAACCGTCCTTCCCAAAACCTTCCCGTACACTGGTCTTCGAGGTTCGCTTGCCTTGCGATATGCTCGTTCAAACAGCGCATAAACCAGCTGATATCCGTGAGCCTACAACGCCATGTTTCA
>JAHJNE010000539.1 GCA_018820995.1 Gammaproteobacteria bacterium
CCGTATCGCCACCGGCTTTAATTACAGTTTGGCCATACCGCTCAATGTAACCTTGGAATGGCACTATGACGAAGCTGCCGTTTCCGCTGAACAATGGCGTCAGCTCATGGCATCACCCGCTAGCTGGCAACACTATATGCAACAACGGCAAGGGCAGCCTGCAACACGCCAAGCACTGTTATTGCAGCTGCAAAGCCAGCAATGGCAGCCCGGTTTTGACTGGTCGAGCCTGTGGCTGCATGATTTGCAAGATCATAGTGATATGTTATTAACTGAGTTAACATGGAATAAACCTGAATATGACATTGTGCTGCAGTGGCAATGGGCACCTGGCCCGACACGCAGTCGTTTTGGCGTAGTGAGTAGTCAGTTACAGCTGCTGCTGCGCTATTACATCTGACATGAGCTGGAACTGATGCCGACACCTGCAACTCCACCCAAAGATTTACGCCACTGGCGGCGCGAAATCTTCACTTTGCTGGCAATCAATTTTGTCATTGCCTGCCTGATGTACCTCCTCGATGACAGTACCAGTTGGCCGATCAAACTGGTCTATGCCAACTCGGTCGGCTGCTGTATCTGGGGTTTGACTCAGCTGGGCCATGTTATTGCAAAACAACGACTTCCCGCCTGGCTCATTCAGTTATTGGCGGTGCCACCTGGTTTATACATCGGGCTAAAAATCGCTGCGGTGCTGGGTTCACCCGATGTATTTCAGTTTATGCAGCAAAATCCGGATATAGGTTGGCGCAGTCTGATCCTGCCGTTGATTGCGGCGATCATCGCCGCCAGTTTTGTGCTGGTACGTTATCAGGGGCAAGTGTATCGGGCGGAATTGGAACGCGAGCGTCGGTTATTAGCAGAATACCGCCAGGCCGATACACAAGCACAGTTAATGTTTTTACAGGCGCAAATCGAACCGCATTTTTTGTTTAACACCCTGGCCAATGTCCACAGCCTGATCACCTTTAATCCGCAGCAAGCCCAGACCATGCTGACGCACTTTAACAGCTACCTGCGGGCCAGTTTGCAGCGCACGCGCCGGCCTTTATCCACCTTGCATCATGAGATTGAACTGATTGAAAAATTGCTGGAAATTGCCCGCATTCGCCTGGGTGACCGCCTGTCCTATAACATTGATATCGCCCCGGACCTTCATGGCAAATTGCTCCCGCCGCTGCTCCTGCAGCCGTTGGTCGAAAATGCGCTCGCCCATGGCATTGAGCCGTCGCTGATCCAAGGGCATGTCCGGGTGTATGCCGAAGTGCACGAAGGCCAACTCTGCCTGAAAGTCACCGACAACGGCGTTGGGCTTGAAGGTCAAACATTGCAATCAAGCTCGGGAATTGGTCTGGCCAATGTCCGCAAACGCTTACATCACCTGTATGGCGACAAAGCCCGCTTAGCTTTATATGAAAATGTACCCCATGGTTGCATCAGCGAGCTGTGTTTGCCACTTGCTGCACTAGATACCCCACCGGCTGTTCTGCTGCAGGATAGCCAGTCCGACCTTAACCAAGAGAAACCATCGTATGCCGACCGCGTTAATCGCTGATGATGAACCCTTACTTCTGAACTATCTATGTGACCGACTGACTCATTTATGGCCGGAACTGGAGTTGGTAGCGACTGCCCGCAACGGCGTTGAAGCCTTAAGTCTGGTGCATCAGCACAAGCCGGATTTTGCTTTTCTGGATATTCGGATGCCGGGTTTAAGTGGCTTGCAAGTCGCAGAAAGCCTGCAACAAACCCGCGCCGTGTTTGTCACGGCATTTGATGAATATGCAGTCGCGGCGTTTGAACGCGCAGCGGCAGATTATCTGCTAAAACCGGTGTCGGATGAGCGGCTAAAAAAATGCATTGACCGGCTACGTCTACAGCTGCAACCCGATCCTGCAGTGCTGGCGCAGTGCTTAGCCCAACTGCAGCCACAAAAAAACAAACTGCAATGGTTTCATGTCGGTCTGGCCAATCAAACCCGGCTGGTCGCGTTAAACGAAGTGATGTTTTTCCAAGCCAGCGACAAATATACCGAACTGGTCACTGCACACGAACGCCATGTGATCAGAACTCCGCTCAAAGAATTGATCAAGCAGCTGGATGCCCATTTATATGCGCAAGTGCATCGCAGTTATATCGTCAGTCTTCGTGCCATCGCTTTTGTCGAAAAAGACCTGTTCGGCCGCCACCAGATCCATCTGAAAGAACACCCGGATGTGTTACCACTAAGCCGCACTTTTGCGGCGCAGTTTAAACAAATGTAAGGAAACAGGAGATAAACTTATGCGTAGAATTATTTTGTTATCAAGCCTGGTGCTGTTGGCGCTACCTGGCTGCAAAGTCAGCAAAGTGCGGGACATTATCAAAGATTATGACTACAAAAATAACTATCAGCTCATCAATGCCAGCAGTGAGCCGGTCGATATTCATATTGGTGCACACGATTACACCGGTAAAGCCCCCGCCATCAGTAACAGCAAATATCTGGTAGCCAGCCTCGAAGCTGGACAAGATAGTGTGAGCGTCAGAGTCAAACGTGACAATATCGATTACCGGGTGTCCGTCCAAAGCTTTCAGCGACTGAACAAAAATGGCAGTAACCATTGGGTCTACGACGTCAAAAATGACGATGACCAAACGGTTGTGGCCTGGCAAGACAACAATGCGCCACAGATCAGCGCGTTTAAGAAACAAAGCAGTGACCAAAACGGTGTCTATCGGCTGCGCTTTTTTGCCGTCAGCAGTGGCATTGAAATCAAAGCCGGTAGCAGCGTCCAAGTGCTGGAAAAAGGCCAACCCAGCAACTGGTTTAGCGTTCAGAACTGTAACGGTGATTTCAGTATCAACGGCAAAGCTGTGGATGTCTGTAAGGCGACAGCTGGTCAATCCTTTTTACTGGTGGTCGACGCCGATAAAGTTCGCAGTCTGAACCGGAGCTAAAAATGCAATTAAATCCAGCCAGTCGTTGGTTCAGTGCCCAGCGACCACTGGCTCATTTGCCCGAGACGCTCCCGGCGTTGCTGCTGGCCGTGCCTTTTGCAGGTGGTAACGAGCATGTGTACCGGCCCTGGCTGGATTTACTCCCGCCGTGGCTGGATTTTCAGACGGTACAGTTACCCGGTCGCGGCCGCCGATTTTGTGAGCGCAATGATCTATCAATTGAGCAAATGGCGGCGGCGATTGTCGCTGATCTGGAACCGGTGGTTGCAAAGCGCCCTTGGGCACTGTTCGGTCACAGCATGGGGGCTCGCATTTGTTTTGAAATGCTGCATCTGTTGCCACCTGCGTTAAAACCGGTTTCGGTCGTTCTGACCGGTTCGCGCGCGCCATTTTTACCGCCAACCACCCGTGATGTGGCAAACAAAGATCGCGCGGCTTTTATTCAGCTACTGCGCGAGATGAACGGGACTCCGGCTGAAATCCTGCAAAATGACGAACTCCTCGATATGTTCCTGCCGATGTTGCAGCGTGATTTCGCCCATGTTGAACGGTATCGCAGTAAAGCTGAAAGGCCGTTACTGCACCAGCAACATTGTCGAATTTTTGGCGGAGATACCGATCCGGATATTAGCCTCAGTCATCTACAGGACTGGCAACAATGTTTTGCCAATCCTGTGGCCGTTCGGTCATTGCCTGGCGATCATTTTTTTCTGTTTGAGCACGGCACCACCTTGCTGAAAACGCCGCTCGAAGTTTTGCAACAGGCGCTAAACACCACGCAATTAGTGCTCAGCGACTAAGTTGTTGCAGCAACCGTGCACTTTGTTGCGCCTGAGCATCCGGTTGATACGGCGTCCGATTAAGCGATTGTGGATTAAAATCCCCAAGCGCAATTGCCGAAATCAGCGGCCGGCCATAACCGGTTTCAGCCCCGGGATAAGCCGGCGCCAGTTCAAGTTTTAATTGCGATAGCTGTGCATCAAAGGGTTGTTCTGGCAACACCGAATGGTGCGCCAAAAGCTCAATCTGCTGACTGCCAGTTGTTAATTGGAACTCGCCTTGCAAAATGGCCAGCGGTTTGGCCAGACTTTGCCGTAGACCAAGCACCGCCTGCACCCGGTATAAGCCGGCTTTTTGAATCTGTAGCTGCAGTGGGATCAGTAAATCAGTGTCTGCCGCGCGCAACGTACCGGCTTTTTCCAGCCAGGCCACCGGTTGGATATAACTTAGCTTCGCTAAGGCCCCGTGTCCGGGCTCACTTTCAACATGCAGTTCCAACTCCGATGGAAAATCAGGCTGCCCCGGAATATCCAGCGAAAACAGACCGTCACTCTCAGCACTCAACGAACCTCGGGCATATACTTTTTGATCGCTATCCTGCAGCAAATAGTAGATTAGCGCAGGCTGTTCCCCTTTGACCGTAACGACGGCATGCACCGCTTGTGGGTAACTAAAACGGTATTGGCTTAGCTGTAACTGCCAGACAATATCGTCGTCGAGTGGCACCGTGATACTTGCAACGACCGGATCTTCAGTCTGTGCCTGATTCGCTTCGGTGACCGGTTGTGAATAGGGCGGTGTCAATAACTGCGCCGTGAATTGACTGACCACGTCTGGCGTAGACGCCTGGTCCTGCTGCGCGACCGGATCGATTGCTGGCTGGATCTGAGCGGTAGCGGCTAATTGATGTGGCTGGGTTTCTGGCTGCGGAGTCTCGGGGTCTGCCTGTAACCACCAACCGAGGACGGCGATCGCAGTCATGATCACCAGCAAAATACTGAAAGTTCGCATCGTTGCTCCTTGCTTAAAAAATCGCGGCAGCCGTTCGCTGCCGCTAGGGTTCTTATTGACATGGACTATCGTCAGACAGTGTGTTGCGATTGTCCGTCGAGAAAAGTTACAGCGCTTTTTTCTGGACTAATGCCGACAGTGGCGTTTTTGCAGAATCAACGACATAGCGGTAAGTACCACTAAATGGCCAACGCGCTTTTTCATCTTTAGTGGCAATCGTCAACCGGCCGTTGCCATAATTGACACTACTGGCTGCAGTGGTGTACTTGCCGGATGTTTTAGCGGCCACCATCGCAAAATGCGAGTAACCTAATGCCATCAGCAACGGCACATGATTTGGCATAAAACTGGTGACGGCGTCGCTGGTTGAACCTATTTTACCGTCCAAATCCACTTGATTGCTGCAGCTCACATAGGCCAGCGGTTTCGCAGCACCACAAGACGAATGACTCGCCACAACACCATCATCCTGACCTGGCAGGAAGCTGTCAGTCAGCCAATAATAGTCGGTACCACCACCGATAAAGCGGATGCGTGGCACGCGATTTTGCGGCGCACTGACCAAGGCGCGGGCGGTATTCACTGACAAATCGTTCAACACGCCGACATTGGCACGGGTCGGTTCAAACCCAAGCCAGGCTTGTACGGCTCGTTTCATCAACGAACCCGCTTTGCCGTCAGCTACATTCAGCGCCAGATCGGCCAATTCAGAACCGCCACCGGCACCGGCAAAATCAAAAGTCGCAATAATATTCAACGGTTGTAAGCCAGCATTGCGTAACCAATTAGCCTGGTTTTCCAACACATAGCGTGCAACTAGATCACCGGTCGAATGTGTCACGAACACACAACCGCTGGCGCAGAGATTGTCACGCGACATCTGTTGCAATTTCGGCCACAGATAATCCGTCGCAATTTTCCCTTCAATCCGCTCATGGGATGGCCAGTCAATACGCGCACTGGCATGTTGCA
>JAHJNE010000540.1 GCA_018820995.1 Gammaproteobacteria bacterium
AATATGATAAATATCGGAACAGGATGCAACGACTTAACAGGAGCCTAAAGCCTGAAGTGGCGACTGAAACTGATAATAAAACCCGGGTTGTTGCTGACTTAGTGCAGATAACACTATTCGCGGCGGTTCATCAGAAGAAGTAAAGGCGACCGGAGGTAATCCGGCGTAGGCGGCTGCAGCATGATAAAATTCGGCTTTACCGGGGTGCTCTGGGCAACACAAATTAAATAGCGACGCTTTTTCTGCTGATGGACGTTCAAGCAAACTCAGCACAAAACGCGCAATATCAGCAGCATGTACCAAATTCACCGGCAACTCAGCGCCGGCTAACGAACGACCTTGCCCAAATCGTGCCGGATCACGGCCCGGCCCAATAAGTCCAGCTAACCGCAGCGTGATACAGTTTGGGATCTGTTGCAAAATCTTCTCTGCAGCCAATAACACTCCCGCCCGACCTGTGGTTTGAACAACACTTTGCTCGTCAACATCACCGGCTAATCCCTGGTAAACACCAGAACTCGAGCAATGGATAACACCACGCACACCTGCTTCAATGGCAATATCTACCAAACTTTGCAGTTGCTCTGAGTAGGCAGTTGCACTTTGCACTCGGCCGGCAGGTGGAATGGTACAAATGAGCCAACTGTCATTGAACAACGCGCATAACTCAGGGTTGGGTACTGCTAGCGGCAACTGCAATAACAATGGCTGAATGCCATCCGGCAATTCCGCTAATCCTGCCGTACTCTGCCTGCTGCCAAATACGTTAAACCCTTGTGCGTTCAATACCGTAGCCAACTGTTTTCCCAACCAGCCACATCCTACAATCACTACTTTTTGCATTATTGAACCTGACCTTTTTCCGGCAACACGACAAATCGGCCTGCAAATTCACCGACCACGGTTTCGCCATCCAAGATCTGCACCTTCAGATGTTGACGCACTTTGAGCCCTCGCTGCAGTGGGGTTAAATCCCCCGAAAGATGCAATACATCTACCCGAGCGGCAGGCTGCGACTTCACCGGTGCCAAATAGCGGATTTGTGCATCAGCCAGCACGATGTCGCCACGAAGACCGAGCGATTGAAGTTGCAAATAAACCATGCCCCAGCCGGTTAACGTTGCCATGCTATAAATACTGCCGGCAAACATGGTGTGGTGAGGGTTTTTGTTTGGAGCCAAAGGCGCACTGCATCGCAGCTGATGACCGTCAAACTTCTGCACCTGTAACTGCATAAATTCCGACAGTGGGATTGTATGTTGCCAGGTTTGTTCTAACTGCTGCACCCAAAGCAGCTGATCGGCAACAGTTCCAGGTAAATACAAAGCTTTGGTCATTTGAAAATGAGCAATCCCAAATAAAGCAGGCTGCTCAGCTCCTGTCTGATAACCGGACTTTTTGTAAAAGGTCAGCGCACTGTCACGGGCATTTAAAATAATATGTCTGGCACCAGCATCCACAGCTTGTTGCTCTAGTGCTTTTAACAACATCGCCCCTAAACCGCTGCCACGAGCAGTTTCGGCAACAGCCATATAACGAACCTGCATCGTGTCAGCATCGACCTGATGTAACCGACCCACTGCTAACACTTCGCCTTGAGTATCCACAATCATCCGATGAAAGGCTTGTTGCTCAAGCTCATCTCGCTCTGATCCTAGAGGTTGTTGCCAAGGCGCGCGTAATATTAAATACCGCAGTTGATAATAGGCCTGCCATTGAGCTTCAGTTTCCGGCGTAATAAGCTGCCACTTCATGGTTGATTCCTTGTCATGCTCTACAGCATCGGGTGAGCTATCTAAAGCGATAAAGATTGGGGGTATTGTGGAACAAAGCAATAACAGAACTCAAGCCATTCTGAGCTGGCAACGTCATGCGAACATCGACTTACGTGTTGAACAAGACGAAGGTTATCGCTATCTAGTACTTAATGGTCAGCGTCAAAGCCAAATGCAGCTACAACAACCTGCCAGCCCTTGCTACCCACATTTACAGATACTAATGGCATGGCTGGCCGATAAAAACTGGCAACATGTGCTGCAATTGGGGCTGGGAGGCGGCGAATTCAGTCGTGTGTTCGCGGCGCGTTGGCCTGAACGACAATTGACCAGTGTCGAACGCGAGCCACTCATCGTTGCAGCTTATCAACAGTTTTTCCGGCCACAAGCACATGCCAACGAAACGTTAATTTGCGCCGATGCCAGTGAATTTGCCTGCTTGGCATATCAACAGCACAAGTCGTTTGACCTGATTTTTGTCGACATTTACCCATGGCCTGAAAACTGGCAGACGCTGATGCAAGGATTGCTACAGATCCGGGCTGCTCCGGCATGGATTTGTATTAACTTGCCCGGTCAGCAGCCCCCAGAATGGCAACAATTCTGGCAAAACGTTCAGGTGCGGCTGCGGTGTTATCCGGTGCCTGGTTATCAAAATCAATTATGGTTAGGAGCCTAACACCGCAGGAGCCTGAGCAAAGGCAAAGGCAAAGGCAATACTCTAAAGTAACAGTTTACCGTGACAATCTGCAGATACATTCAAGAACGACCATTCTGAAAAACGTACTTCAGACCTGCAGCCAGAATGTGACAGGGCCGTCATTCACCAGACTCACTTGCATATCAGCGCCGAATTGCCCTGTGGCGACATGAACGCCCTGCGCCAAGCAATATTGGACAAACTGTTGATACAAAGGCTCTGCCACTGCCGGCAATGCTGCAGGGGTAAAACTTGGACGTAAACCGGAATTGGTGTCTGCGGCGAGCGTAAATTGCGACACGACCAACAATTGGCCGCTAACTTGCTGCAGATTAAGATTCATCTTGCCGTTTTCATCATTAAATAGCCGGTAGTTCAGCACTTTATCAGCCAGTTTTTTCAAGGTCGCAGGCTGATCATGAGCTTCAATCCCCAGCAACACCAGAATTCCTGGTCCTATCTTGCCAACCACCTGCGCGTCGACTTCAACTTCAGCACGACGAACCCGCTGTAAAAGTGCAATCATGAATGCGTCCCTGCAGACGACAGCCGATCGGCCAGTAACACAGACACCTCATACAAGCTGCGGCTAATGCCGCTTTCACTGGCAGAATGACCCGCATCATGAACGATTTTCAGCACCGAACCTGGCCAATGCTGCGCAAGTGTCCAGGCATTTTCCATTTTACAAACAATGTCATATCGACCGTGAACAATATAACAAGGCAGGTGAAGCACCTTTGGCAAATCGCGTAGCAGTTGATTCGGTGCCAAAAAACAATGATGCAGAAAATAGTGGTTTTCAATTCTGGCCAACGGCACTGCTGATTCTGCCTCAATAGCGCCCTGACGCATTAAAGGATTCGGCAACAAAGTTGCGACGCGCGCTTCCCACAGGCTCCACGCCTTTGCTGCCTCGGTCTTGATCTGCTCATCCGTATGCTGCAATAACTGCTGATACGCGACTAGGACATCTAAGCCGGGCATCAACGCCACAGGCGCCAAAAAATCGGCAAAATAATCTGGAAATAGCTGACTGGCACCACCGCCTGGTCGATATAACCAGTCGATATCTTCAGGTCGGGCTAAGAAAATGCCTCGCAGGATCAAGCCCAAACAATGCTCAGGAAACTGCTCGGCATAAGCCAGCGCCAATGTGCTGCCCCAAGAACCTCCGGCAACCACCCATTGCTGAATACCTAAATGCTGACGGATCGCCTCCATATCACCAAGCAAATCTGCTGTCGTATTGTTCGCCAAACTCGCAAAGGGTGTGGAATGCCCACAGCCACGTTGATCAAATAAGATAATCCGATACCGCTTTGGATCAAATAATGTTCGCTGGAAAGGTGAGCTTCCCCCACCAGGACCACCATGACACATCAACACCGGGATGCCGGCAGGATTACCACTTTGCTCGACATAAATCTGCTGCTGGTCCGGACGAACGAGCATTAATGTCTGAAAACACTCAACGGGTTCAGTGCGATACATCAACAGGCTCCGCTTGTGCAGCCTCAGCTGCAAATTCAATTTGCCGCTGATGAAGTTCCTTCAGCAATGCCGTTAACTCAGCACCCAGCAACACCACCATCCAACATAGGTACACCCAGACAAACATAATAGGGACCAGCGCCAGCGCGCCGTAAATTGCTTGGTAGGTAGGAAAATGCTGAATATAAAGCGCAAATGCTTTTTTTAGCATTTCAAATAACACAGAACCGAATAGCGCGCCCCAAAAAGCATGGTTATAACGCACCTGAATATTGGGCAC
>JAHJNE010000541.1 GCA_018820995.1 Gammaproteobacteria bacterium
GACCTGCCTAAATCAAGGAGACAACGATGGCAACTTATCAGGATGTACTGGTGGTGCTCGACCCCAGCCAAACCACGCAAAAAGCGTTAGATCGGGCTTTTGAACTCGCTGA
This sequence comes from Gammaproteobacteria bacterium, assembly GCA_018820995.1. Lineage (GTDB taxonomy): Bacteria > Pseudomonadota > Gammaproteobacteria > Enterobacterales > Alteromonadaceae > Pararheinheimera. The sequence goes on from JAHJNE010000541.1 coordinate 113, forward strand.
ACACACGGCATGCAAACTGACTGCTTTTCTATCCATCTATGACTTTTCTTACGAAATGACCACCATGTTGTCGGGCGAAGAACGGGAATCAATGCGTCAAGCCGTCATTACCGATCGTGAAATCTGGATTAATGAACTGGTTACGCCGGCTCGTAATAAAGGCCTGAATGTAAATATCAAAGTCGTTTGGCACAATCGCCCCTTTGAAGCCGTCGTGAACGCCGTGACTGAAGATGGTTACGATTTAGTGATTAAAGGCACGCATGATCACGACGTCCTAAAATCAATCATTTTCACCCCAACCGATTGGCACATTTTACGCAAATGCCCATGCCAGGTGCTGTTGGTCAAAGAACATGCCTGGCCGCAAAAAGGGAATATATTGGCCGCAGTAAACGCAGGCAGCAGTCAACCACATCATGGAGCCTTGAACAACCGGATCATTCGTCAAGCGAAGGCGCTGGCTGAAATGCTGCAAGCTAACGTCCATTTGGTCAACGCCTATCCGGGCACGCCTATCCATGTCGCGATTGAAATTCCTGAATTTAATCCAGCCGCCTACAATGACAGTATGAAAATACATCACGAAAATGCCGCCGATGACCTGGCCCGTGAATACGGTATTGCAGATGAATTTGTACATGTGCTTGAAGGAATGCCGGAAGATGTGATCCCAAGAGTCGCTAAAGAGATTGATGCTGAAATGGTGTTGATTGGCACCATTGGGCGCACTGGACTTTCAGCTGCCATCATTGGCAATACCGCAGAGCATGTCATTGACAGGCTAGATTGCGACGTCCTGGCACTCAAACCAGACAGCACAATTGCAGTTCCTTAACGTTGGTTCGTGGATAGCCAGCAATGCTGATTGGCAAAGCTGGCTAATCCGTTATAATGTGCGCCATTTTTTAGGTAATCTGGTGCTGTTATGTCACATGCTGCGCAAGCGAAAGCTCAATATAATCTGAACAAATTGCATAAACGCCTTCGGCGTGGTGTGGGACAGGCGATCGCCGACTTTTCGATGATTGAGCAAGGCGATAAAATCATGGTTTGCCTGTCAGGCGGTAAAGACAGCTACACCATGCTCGACATCTTATTAAACCTGCAACAGTCGGCACCTATTGATTTTTCTATTGTGGCGGTCAATCTAGACCAAAAACAACCTGGTTTTCCGGCCGACGTATTACCGCAATATCTGACTCAGCTGGGTGTCGATTTTCAAATCGTGACTGAAGATACCTACTCCATCGTCAAGGACAAAATCCCGGAAGGCAAAACAACTTGTTCTTTATGCTCAAGATTGCGTCGGGGTATTTTGTACCGTACCGCAAAAGAACTGGGCGCAACTAAAATTGCACTGGGCCATCACCGCGATGACATGATTGAAACGATGTTTTTGAACATGTTTTACGGCGGAAAAATGAAATCCATGCCACCAAAACTGCAAAGTGACAATGGCGAACATATCGTCATCCGTCCATTAGCATATTGCCGCGAAAAAGATATTGAAAAATACTCTACCGCCAAAGGCTTCCCAATCATTCCTTGTAACCTGTGTGGCTCACAAGATGGTCTACAACGTCAGGTGATCAAAGAAATGCTACAGGATTGGGATAAACGTTTTCCGGGCCGGATTGAAACCATGTTTCAAGCCATGCAAAACATTGTGCCTTCGCACATGATTGATAAAAATTTGTTTGATTTCAAAGGCGTGAATCATCTCCAACCTATTGCTGAAGGTGACACTGCTTTTGATAAAATTGCAGTACCAACAGTACCGGTTGGCTATCTCGCAGAAGAAGATGACAACGCTGATGTCGCAAATCCGCAACTGACACAACCACATCTGCAGACTTTAGAACTAATTTAAAACAAAGACGATGTTGCTTTGTGTTTCTAGCAGCGACTTCTTGCTAAGATCTTTCAAGCTGATTGATGATGGCCGTCAGCTTGAAATTTCGCTACCAAGTGAACGCAGACTTTGCGCAATGCATCAAACAACACCTGGAACCATTAGTGAAAGAGCGCTTTAAACCAACTCCAAATCCCAAGTGAAAAACCTTCGAAAATATCAATGCCAAGCGCGGATTTCACTAAGTACAGCACCAATAACCCGAACATCGTGGATATAACCAGCAATACCGAAATAACCAATGCCAGCATCAATCGTGATAGCTGCTGCTGTGAACGTTGTCCATCGCGCGAGTTACGCCCAGCGACCAGCACATAATAATAACGCCAGTGAAAAATACGCAGCGTGCCACGAATGTCTAGCTGATGTTTACCCCATTGCCTCGCGCCAAGAGCAATCCGTAAATGGGCTAATTGCTGTTCAGAAAAACTAGCACCAACTTCGGCTGGCATTCGGCTAAGTAATTTCTTTATTCCCGGATCTTGCCGAATATCTGCTGTCGATAGCAAGGCGGCGCCAGATCGCTCTCTGTCTGTCATAGGATGTTACCGGTTTTGACAAAAATCATGTTGTACCCGTTGTTTTGCCAAATCGGAATACGATGACGACCGTGTCTGAAGATAAATACAACCTAGCCGCTGCATCTGATACTGTTTTACCAACTGCAAAATAGGTTGGTATAAACGAGGATTAGCATCAATAGTACGTTCGAGAACACGATAGCCAATCGCTTTTTGCGTCGGATTCAGATAACGCCACTGCGAGTAAACGACTGCCAACGTACGCTGCAGTACCTGTGGCATAAAAGGCCCATATTGGTCTGCCAACGACAGTTGTACAAATGCTTCGGTCAGCCTGAATTGTACTGTACTCAAGTACCAAGCGTAATCAGCATAAGCATTCGGCCAATTTGGCCGTACTTGAATGGCGTGTTGATAATAATCTTCCACCACAGCCATTTCTGATGCAGGCCGCAGACCTTTATACCAACCCCACTCCAACACTTTTGCCATACTGAGCAAATAATGCGGGTGATCGGGTTCATGCGCCAAACTCACTTCCATCAATTGGACGGCTTGTTGATAACGCTCAGCAGTTAAATTGTCAGCATTTTTGTCCCATTCGTTCAGGTAAAACTGAACACGGAAAAAGTTAGCACTAGCGATACCGGCATGCCACACCGGTACCAGTAACCACAGGGTCACAACAGCTAAAAGCAGGGCAACCGCTCGGCGTATCGATAAATTGGTGGCTGTCGCGGATAATTGCTGTTGGAGGGTATTGGTCATGGTTTATTACCTGTCATCTACATTCGTCAATCATCACTCAAACTAAGGTTAGTTGATGACCGTTGTTGGTATGTTTCGAGTGATTAAGCCGCGGAAAAATCAAGAGACGCGGAGATAACCTGCGGATTCCCCTGCACTAACGCGTGGGCATAAGATTCGTCCGTCAAACGGCTGACTTCGGCGCGAGCAGTTGCAAGTCGCGGGGGACGGCGTAAGACGTTGTGGCTATCGGTCGCCATCACGGTAAATAGCCGTTGCTCCAATAATACACGAGCGCAATCCTGGTGCCGTGAGCCAAGGTCGCCAAGCAATGAAGAAGCGGTTAATTGAAATAAACATCCTGCACGGATCAGAGGCGCGAGGATTTTCGGATCATTTTGCACATCACGATTTCGCTCAGGATGTGCAATCATCGGGATCACGCCACGTTGTGACAACCACTTTACCAGCTTGTCGCTTCCAGGCGGAATATGGCTATGTGGAAATTCTAGCAACAACACTTGTTGTTGTTGCCAGTGGCCTAAAATGGGTAATTGTCCACTTTCAAATGCAGGCATTAAATCGGCTGTGACGCGAATTTCGGCAGCGGCCGCGATAGATATCGCTAACTTCTGTTCATTGAGGGCAGTACGAAGTAATGTCAGTGCTTGATGAATGGAGGCTTGCGTGTTGTCAAAGTAACCGGGGTTAATATGCGGGGTCGCAACCATCCTGGTAATACCATCTGCCACCGCCAGCTGCAATAACGCCAGTGATTCAGTTAAATCACTGGCGCCATCGTCAATGCCCGGCAAAATATGGCAGTGCAAGTCAATCATGATGACTCAGATTTCTCCGCATAATACTGATAGTAACCGTATGAACCGTAATACTTTTCAGCCTTTTTAAGGTCTAAATCGTTGAGAACCACACCAAATACCTTGGCGTGCGCATGCACTAATTTAGACAATGAATGCTGAATCAATCCAGACCGCGTTTGATCGGCTTTAACAACCATCAACACCGCATCGGCAAACTGTGAAATAACCAGTGCATCACTAACCGCATGAACAGGTGGTGTATCAATCACAATTTTCTGGTAACGGGTTTTCAGTTCTGAAAGTAATGCCTCAAACCGTGGGTGTGATAACAATTCCAGCGGGTTTAACGGAATAGTACCAGCAGCCAGGATATCGATACCCGTTGTTTCATCATGCACGATACATTCTTCTAAACTTTCTGTTTCGGATAGATAATTTGCTAAACCCGGTTGAAATGCTGGTAAACCGAAGCGCTTAGCAATGGTTGGTTTACGCATATCAGCATCAATCAGCAGCACTTTTTCCAGTTGCCCAAAGGCAAAAGCAATATTACTGGAAACAGTTGATTTTCCTTCCTCCGGAATGGAGGAAGTGACAGCGACAACTTTTAATGGTTTATCTAATGCCAGTAGAGAAATGCTGGTTCGGATACTGCGAATAGACTCACTAAATTGTCTCTGGTCAGGGTTAAAGAACATCGTATTGATTTCTTTGAGACCCATTTTGCCCGGAACCTTAGGTACAACACCCAGAGCCCGCTGCTGCAATAGTTGTTCAACATCGTGGGTGGTTTTGATGGTGTCGTTTAACGACTCCATCACAAAAGCAACAATGATCCCAAAACCAAGTGCCGCAATAAAAGCCAACACCACAATCAGTTTACGTTTTGGTTTCACTGGCTCAGTCGCTGGCATAGCCCTATCGGTAAACCGTGCAATTGCAGAATTAAAATCACCGGCTACTTCAGTTTCTTTTTGACGCGCCATAAAGGTATCGAACAACTGGCGATTCGTTTCAACTTCGCGTTGAAGACGCTGATATTCAGTTTCTTTACCGCTTAGATCTTGATATTGCACTTTCGCTCGTGCCATTTCACTTTCTAGAGATTGCAGGTTTTGTGACGCCGTTTGCGCTTCGTTTTCAATACCGGAAATTAATTTACGGATTTGGTCCCGTAAATTGTCCTGCACTGTCGTCAACTCAGATTTCGCTGCCAATAATTTCGGGTGTTTGGGCCCGTAAATTTTGCTTAACTCTGACACCTTACGCTCTGCTGAAATCACTTCTTTTTTCACGTTCTGCACCCCTGGGTGCGCGGTGATTTCAGGTAAAGATTCAAGACGATCAATTTTATCAGTGCCATATTGGGAGATGACACGGATAAAACCATCTACTTGTGCTTTTTTAGCACGTGACTGAGTAATTTCAACGCCTAACCGCTCTAACTCTTGACTTCCAAGGCTTCGAACACCAGCCACATCAATCAGACCTTCACGTACCCGGAATTCCTGTAATGCCAATTCAGATTCATCAAGACGTAAACGCAGCTCACCTAAGCGCCCGCCCAACCAAGCATTCGCTTTTTGGGTGATGCCCATTTTGGCTTCTAACTGACTTTCAATGTAAGCATCACCGACCGCATTGGCGACGGCAGCAGCCAATTTATTGTCATGGGATTCGAAAGTGATATTAACCAGCTGTGTTTTGCGGACCGGATCAATACTCAGCTTGCCGACAAATTTTTCGACCAATTTCTCTTTACGCCGTGCCGCTTTATCTTCTTCAGACATCACGTCTACAGCATCATCGGGTAAAAATGGCAGCTGTTTTTTCAACTCGGCCATCATCGATGGTTCGCTGATAAAATCGCTATGTTTGCCAAGTTGCAAACGGTCAATTACGGTTTCAGCGATACTACGGGATTTTAGGATCTCAAACTGCGTCAGGTAATATTCCTGTTGCGCTGAGTTCATGCCGTAAACTTCTTCAATTTTGACGGCTTTGGCTTGTTGCGCTTCAATCAATAACGTCGCTCGAGAGCTAAATACCGGCTTTAGATTCAGCACAATAAAAACTGTCAAAGCCGATACTAAAATGGCTAACAGTAAAATACGCCATTTTGCCCTATTGATGACCGAAAAATATTTTCTCAGATCAATGACTTCTTCATTCACCTGACTAGCGCCTTGTGATTCAACGGCTAAAGACATTAGAAAAATCTCTGTTCTATGGTAATGGTATCGCCAGCACTGATCCGGCTTGCTAATGAACCGGTCAGCGTCGTGTTTTTATCACCTTCACGCGAAATAAAAATTTTATCCCGCGATGCCCTTTCGGTCATCCCACCGGCCAGAGCAATCGCCTGATTGACCGTCATACCTGGTTGGTACGGATAGCCTCCAGGCTTTTTGACTTCACCATGAATGTAAAATGGTCGGTATTGAACAATACCGACAAACACATTTGGCTCAACAAAATAATCGCCTTTCAGCCCCTGATATACATGCTGTTCGACTTGTTTGATGGTCATGCCGGTGACTTTTATAGTCCCCAAAAATGGATAATTTACGTTACCACTGTCGGTGAGCTGGGTTTCCAGTTTTAGTTCATCCTCACCAAACACTTGGATCACGATGACATCACCCGGCCCCAATGTATAACTATCAGCTTCCTGCGCAAAAGCGCAGGTAAACCCAAACCAACACAACAATATCGTCAGCAGGTACTTCATTGGTTATCCTCAGAGCGTAAATTCAGCATTTAAACCAAGCACTGTGCGATCAAATTCGATCACCCCTAAAGTGGATGTCCGATTTTCGATATTGGCAAATGCTTTAATTTTTACCCAACGCAATAATTGCTTGTTCAGTTCCAATGTAATTACTTTGCCGGTATCTGTGCGATCTGACAAATTGTATTTATTGGTCTGATATTCATACGCAATTTTTGTGTCCCAGGTTTCACTCCACTGGTGGTTCCAGCCAAGTCCATAGGTGGTTTCAATAATGTAATCGCCCAAAACGTTCACTGCATCAACATCTTTTGCACGACGACCTGTTGCAATATCAAAACCAGAATAAGTCAGTGGTTGCCACACTAAAATAGCTTCCCAGGCAAAACCACTAAAATCTTCACGCTGAGCGCGGTCGAAGTTTTTGTCCTGATAACCTAGTTTTAGCTCACCTGAGGTAATACTGGTGATTTCCCATTCGACACCGACACGGTAATTGTTGTCGGTATTGTTCCTGTCACCACTTAAATCCAGCACTTTAAAGTCAATTGCAGCAGTGCTGGCCGAAGCGACCATTTTGATTGAACCGTTGGTCTGATAGACAAATGCACCACCGAACAACGTCGAATCGTAGTCACGATACTGGGTCACATCGCGGAAATTGTCATAATTTTTGTTGAAGTAGCGTGAGTTTAAGCGGATTTTGCCGGTAGAACTCTGCGCTCCATACACGTATTCACCTTCCAAAAACTGGCTGTTAAATTTAGTCACATCATTCAGTAATAAACCACGGCCTTCAGATACGCCAGTACCTCGGTCTTCATGCAACCAGCTAGTGTTTGCTTTTAGCTTAAAATTATGATGGCTGGAGGGCGATATTTTGGCTTCCGCGTCCAGATACCCATCAGTAAAATCGTCTTGCTGGCTACTGAAATAGCGAGCGTTGTTTATAGCCGCGGTAACCGTATAACTATCAGCACCGTCAACCATCATTGCTTTTAAAGCTGGTGCGATCGAATTTACCCAACTGCTTATTTCATTACTGCTTGAGCGGACGACGTTGTCGTCATGTTTCAACCCAACTTGAACGCTAGGAATTAAATCAATCCCAGAAGCCGTTTTAATCACACCCGAAGCTGGCACTGTAGACTGAGCTACTGCCGGAGCCATAGTAGTGAGTAATGCTGTGCTGATGATCACGCCTGATGCCAATTTCATAGATATCCCTTTAATTTCAGTACACATTTTTCCCACCAAAGCCTTTAAATAATGTTTTAACAATTATTTTGACGTCCCACCACAACGACCAATTCCGTATGTAGTGCAGATCAAATTCAACGCGTTTTTCCATTTTATCAAGCGTGTCAGTTTCACCCCGCCAGCCATTAATTTGTGCCCAACCGGTAATCCCAGGTTTGACTTTATGGCGAAGCATATAAAACGCCACCCGATTACGATAATGTTCATTATGCGCAACGGCGTGGGGTCTTGGGCCAACAACCGACATTTCCCCCCGCAATACATTTAAAAACTGCGGCAATTCATCAAGTGACGTACGACGTAAAAATGCACCCAATGGAGTAATTCGTTGATCCCCTTTAGTCGCTTGTACTACATTATCAGAATTTTCAAGCACTTTCATGCTCCGAAATTTGTAAACTCCAATCTGTTTTCCATCGAGACCATAGCGATCTTGCTTGAATATTGCAGGTCCTTTTGACGTCAATCGCACAGCGATAGCAATAAGCAACAACAGCGGCGATAACGCCAGCAAGGCACAGGCACTAAAAAGAATATCAAAGGTACGTTTTAGGTA
>JAHJNE010000542.1 GCA_018820995.1 Gammaproteobacteria bacterium
CTCGTCGACTCGCAGCCAGTCCGTCCTTGGATGCTCGACCGCCCCGTCCATGGGGCGGACGGTCGTCTCGCTAATCACCATGGCGCACCTTTCGAGCATTCGCGTAATCTGTAGATTTACAAGACATACGCAACATACTTTGGGACAAAACCTTGTTAGATCTTTAGCCCTAATATGTGATTTTCGGATTAAAATCTCTATGGGCTAACGCACGCCACACACGCGAGCAACTTGTTGCGAATCGAGCGCCGAAGGCGCGTTGTGGCTGGCGATTGTTAGCTGATTTTATTTAATTTATTCATATTTTTAATGTAGCCCAGCTCAAAAAGCTCCTGCCCGATAGCTTTTACTATCTGTGTTTCCTCTGCTGTTCTATCTATTTTTGATATAAGGTTTAAATATTTAACTTGCATTTGCTTTATTTCAAAATCTCTTTTTCGGCAATTGATGCACTTGATACAGTGAGAATCAACCCAAAATTTAAGTTCTTCAAACCAGTACTTTTGCTCAAGCGCAAAAAATATAAACTCTCTCTGACAACCTTTACAAGACTCTTCGATATCAACGTAAAGTTTTCGAGGGTATTCTGCATAATTCTGTTTTTCTGTTTCAGCAGGTATTGCCGTTTCAGGAAAATATCTCAAGCTAGCATAGCGCCAGTGGGCACTTTCAATTTCATCTTTAGAATAAACGTGACCAGAGTTAATTGGTTGAGATCCATATCTTGGATGAGGCACATAATTCTTCATTTTGAAGTATTACTCAAAGTTTCAATAATCAGCTAACGCCTTGCTTACCGGCCCAACGGAGCAGAGCAAGCTTGTGGTAAGTTTGCGCAGCAAACCACAAGCTTGCAGCGCGTAATTGGGTCCGAGTACAGCAAATTGTTATAAGCCGAAATTGCCGCCATACTCACTAACCAGCTCTCCGGCTTTGAACGCTTGAACTACATATGAGCAATTTTCACGATCCAGCTCTACAAAGTAGCCGATCTCATAACCACAAACATGTTCGGGATGCGTCTCTCCGTCGTAAGACCAGACGCCATCAAAACTAGATTTTGTTAAAGTTCTCAATCTAGCTCTATCGCTAGATTTCTCTTCTTCTGGTCGTTCTGACTTTTTCATTTCAATGGCAATGAGATTATCTTTCTCCATGATCTCACCTCGGCTATGCAAAATAAGATCACAAGTTATATTTACGACCTGCATTTGCTCATCAAGGATAGTTTTCACCTTGCCATTTTGCTTTCTGTTGTATTCCGGATCTGCATAGTATCCGGCGAAGCCATTCTCATTGGCTATTATTTACAGAGGCATAGCCAATCTAGCACAAAGATTTCGTTCACTTACACCACTTAAGATGTTTTGCGTCTCTGCCTCAAAAAATTTCTTCAAAGCCTTGTCAAATACTTGTGATAGCACGAATTCTCCTTGGCTTATAACTATCGCCTAAACGGCGAGCAACTTGTTGCGAGTCCAGCGGCCGAAGGCCGCATTGTTTAATGCGAAAAAATCTGGCCACCCATTTTAGATCAACAACATAATGCACTTTTGGTTTGTCTACAACTTGTACGAGCTAAAATTGATTAAATGAGAGTCATCAAAAGTTGAAGGGCTAAAGCTAAGGCATAAAAATGAGCTAACTCATTAAAAAATGGTGTATTTAAGACATACTAACCCACCCAATAAAACAAATGGGCAGTGATTGGTTTGGTTAAGCAGTATTACAGTTAGTTGCTGTGAAAGTGCTGACAGCTTGCGGCAAAGTGCCGTCGTCGCTTTTCTAGATGTACACAGTAATCAGTGAGTGCTTGCAGCGTACCCACCGGACCATGAAATAGCTTGCCAAACTCAGTAGTGAGCTTGAGCCAATTATCATGGGGAATATTTAATCTTGCCAGTAACTTAGCGCTATTTACACTGATAGCCCCACGTTTATCACTTCGAATAATTCGACCTGTATCATCGACCAATTCAAGGTAATCCGATAATAAAAACGCAATGCCATTGGGCTGGTTGTCGCGCTCATTACC
>JAHJNE010000543.1 GCA_018820995.1 Gammaproteobacteria bacterium
ACCGGAGGCTGGTTGTTTAAGCCTTGCGCCTGCGCTGAAGGCGGCTGAATTGTCTGAACTTTCGGCACACTCGGTGTACTCGGCAGATGCGGCTCTGTTTTAGTGGGGATACTAGGCTCTGCCACTGGCGCAGTGATCGCTTTTTCTGACGCTTCAGCCTTTGGCAAAGGCCGTGGTTTTGGCTTTGCGGTTGGCGTTTTTTTAGGCGTAGTTTTAGGTGTGGTTTTCTCGATTGGTTTGGCGACTGGTTTTGTTGGTTGCGTGACCGGCTTGGTCAGCGGTTTCGGTGCGACGGGTTCTGGCTGTAGAGGTTTTGCAACCGGCGGTGGTGCCAGCATCACGCCGATAATGGTTGGCGGTGGCACAGCTTTGGTCACCGATTCCGAGCTGTGCGCCAAGGTCAGTGCCAATACCGCCAGGTGACAACCCAGCACTAAGCACACAATCCACGCTTGTTGACGCATCCCGCTTCGCATCTTTTGTCCATCGATAAACCAGCTGAACGATGTTACGATCATTTCGTAAACATTGAACGCAATTGATAATGATTCGCATTGTACTTGAAGGACGAGTTGGATGCTAGTTACTTTTGCCAGAAAATTTGTTACAGCGCCAATCGTCAAGCTCCAATTTTTCTGCGGCGCTTGTCACGGGTATTATAATGGGTTGGTGTCTGGGGCCGGCCAGTTGGCGCTGAGGCAGGCGCCGCCATCGCTGTGATTGCAGGCTGTTAATTCGCCTTGATGCAAGTGCAGAATATCGCGGCACAAGGTCATGCCGACACCAAGCCCTTGTGCTTTCGTGGTGTAAAACGGGGTAAATAAGTTGGCTGGATTGGCAAACCCGGGGCCTTGATCGACAATTTGCAGATGTTGTTGCTGTCCTTCGCGATAAAAGCTCAGTCGGATCGCCACATCCGTCGAAAGCTGTTGTTGCGCTTCCAAGGCATTTTTGAGCAGATTCAGCAGCAGTTGTTCGAACAACATCGGATCGGCATAACACCAACTCAGCCCTTGGAACTGCAGCGGGCAACTTAGTAAGTCGGCGCAGCTTTGCGCCAGTTCATCCAGCCGGAACCAACGTGGTTGCGGTTCAGGCAACTGACTGACTTCACGGTAAGCGGCAATAAACTTCAGCAATCGGGAGGCTCGGTCGCCGATGCGTTGCAGGACTTGTCGCACCTGACTTTCTTGCCATTGTTGTTGTCCCAGCAAAGTTTCAGTCATTGAGGCCATCGGCGTCAGCGAATTCCGCAATTCATGTGATAACACCCGAACCAGTTCACTGTGGCTGCGCCGCTGTTCGGCATGCAGTGATTGCCGTAAGTCCAGCGCGTACCACAAGGTAAACTGCTGCTGCGCCAGTTGCAGTTGGCTGCAGTGTTCGCGCCAGCCTGTCGGGCATTGTTGCAGGGCATAGCCACCGGCTACCGCTTGCAAACCACAGAGCGTTGCCGCTTGTTGTTGCAACAATGGCCGCGCCAGAAAGTCGGCAGCGGCTTTGTTGGCGAAGGTGAGTTTGCTTTTTGCGTCCAGCAGCAGCACCGGATAGGGCAACAATTGCCAGAGTTCGCGAAATAACAACCACTGTTGCTGCTCGCCTTGTTGTTGCAGCGCCAGTCGTTGTTGCAGGCTGGTCAGCTCAGCAAGCGCGGCGCTGGTAAGTTTTGGCAGGCCAGTGTGCGCCAGCCGCAAGTTATGTTCGTTGCTTTTGAGTGCATCGCAGCACATTGCAACATAACGCCATGGCGTGACATAACGTTTCAGCAAAAGCCGCAAATAACCGACAAAAAGCAGCGTTAATACACAAGCGAGGCTGAGCAGTTGTAACCAGTCCCAACCCAATGTTGATAAACACCAACCCAGCAGGCTACCCAGCAACAATGCCGGCACTGAAAGCAGCAGCACATCGGTTTTGATTTCGCTGAATTTTAACATCGGCTTATCGACTATGACGCTGCAGCGCAGCGACTGATTTAGATAGCGCTGCTGCCATTACAGTTGCTCCGGATGAATCTGTAATTTTTCCAGCCGACGGGCCAGCGCATGCCGACTGAGCCCTAATAATTCAGCGGCCCGTCCCAGTTGCTGCTCACTTTGCTGTAATGCCTGTAAAATCAACCGCTGCTCCATCCGCTGTAAATTAAGCTCCTGCGGTTCAGTCCCCAGTGGATTGTCCGCAGCAGCTTGCTCAGATAAAACATCCGCGCTGATGACAGGCAGCCCGACATCTTCGATCGTCGCCTGCTGACACAATAAAACGGCCCGTTCTAACAAATGACTGAGCTCGCGCACGTTGCCTGGCCAATGATAGGTGTGTAGCTGTTGCATGGCGCCTGCACTCAGCTTGGCAATCGGTTTGCGGTATTTTTGGCTAAACAGTTTGATTAAATGCTCGGCAAGCGGCGCAATGTCGTCAGGTCGTTGCCGTAATGGCGGTAGTTCCAGCACAAAGGTGTTCAGTCGGTACAATAAATCCTGGCGGAATTGTCCTTGTTTGATCAAAGTGGTTAAATCGGCATTCGTCGCACTGATCAGCCTGACGTCAGCTTGTTCAGTGCGGCTTGAACCCAACACTTCGTATTCGCCATTTTCCAGCACCCGCAACAATTTGGGTTGTAATGCCAATGGCAGGCAACCGATTTCATCTAAAAACAGGCTCCCTCCTTCTGCCATCGCAAACCGGCCAATTCTGGCCTGACGGGCATCGGTAAACGCGCCTTTCTGGTGCCCAAACAATTCGGTTTCAAACAAAGTTTCCGGGATCGCCGCCATGTTTACCGCCACCAACGGCGCTTGGCTGCGGCTAGAAAGCTGATGAATGCGTCTGGCCAACACCGATTTACCGGTGCCGTTTTCGCCCAGGATCAGAATATTGGCATCGGTCGCTGCAACTTGCTGCACCAGAGATTCCAACTGTTGCATCGGGGCGCTTTGGGCAATCCAGTCGGCGGCAGGGGTTTGTTGTAAGGCAGACAGCTGGCGGTGTTGGCGTGCCAGTTGTTTCAGTTGTTGTTGCTGACGAACTAATGCCAATAATTGTTGGTTATCCCAGGGTTTGGTCAGAAATTGCCATGCCCCCAGCTGGACGGCTTGCACCGCAAGTTCAATGCTGCCCCAAGCGGTCAACACCATCACCGGGATTTGTGCCGCCACCAGTTCGGGTAACAAGGCCAGACCTTCGCGGCCAGACGTGGTATCACGGCTAAAATTCAGATCCAGCAAGACCAAATCGGGTTGTTTTTCTTGTACGGCATGACGCAAAGCGGCCGGGCTGTCCGCGTTACGGGTATTAAAACCGGCGTCCTGCAATAACAACTCAAGTGCCAACCGAATATCGGCATCATCATCGGCCAGTAAAATATCAAAACGTGCCATCACGACTCCTGAAGTGGCTTACTGGGTTGGACTGTTTAGTGCACCTTTGGATACTCAGGTGGATGAGTACCAAGGTGAACAGTTAGGTGCAGATTGCGGTAAATATTGAAATAAACAGTGCCGCCGATTCTACGCAAAGCGGCGGCAAAGTGACAACCTGTTTACCTCTGGTTGTTTTACCTCTATTTGTTACGCCACTGTTTGTTACAGCTCTGATTGTTACAACTCTATTTGTTACAGCGAGCGCAGACTTTGCAGTGGGTCCCCTTGCAAAGCCTGGCGCACTGGCCACCAGCAAGCCACCGCAGCAATGATCCACAAGCCAAAGGTAAAACCAAACTGCCAACTGAGCGGCAGCGCGGTCAGTTGCGTTGACCAGATTGAGAGTCGCTGCATCAGTTGATTCGAAATCCACCATGACAACATCGCGGCCACGGCCAGCAAGGGCAATAATGGCGCTAGCACCAACCAATACAGTTGTTTCAGGCGAGCCCCCGTTGCCAAACGCACGGCCAGTTCAAACCGTCGCTGATGGCTGTGCAAACGGCCGATGCCGGCAATGCCCAATATGGCTAACAGTAACGACGTCGCTGCCAATAAACTAATCAGATAAAAATTCAGCCGTTGTTGTTTGGTATTCTGTGACCATGACTCTTCTAAATTTGACCAGATGGGTTGCTGAAAATCAGGAAACTGCAGCAATGTTTGCTCCACCAGGCCGCGGTCGACGGGTGCATCGGTGGCGCTAACCAACGCGATGCCAAGTTCAGAAAAAGCGTCGCCGGTTTGCAGCGCCTTGTACATGTTCGGACCGCTAAAAGCATGTTTGCTATCTTGCAGAATGCCTACAATCTGTAAGCTGGTTTTGTCGTACGTCAGCGACTGGCCAATGGCTGCTGCCAGATCGTCACCGGCAATTTGCCGCGCCAGCTGTTCGTTCACCAGGATAGGTTGCAGGTTTTTAGCTGCGGTTTGGTCGGCAGCAGTAAGCCAGCGGCCATGCAACAATTTCATACCAAAGGCCTGGTAGTAGGTGGGCTCGGCGTATGTGGCTATCACCATGCTATTTTCGTCTTGATTGGGGTACGCCACGGGTTGAGCAACAAAAGTACTTGCGATCGGCAAACCTGAAGTGAGTAGTACTTGATGGTGCGGTAGTTTTTTCTGTAGCGCCTGTTGTAACTCTTGCCAGGCCAGATAGCGCAGATTATCCCGCGCGGCCGCTTTTTCCGGGTCTTTGGAATCAGCCTGAGCTTCGGCTGTCATTTCCTTCAGACTCTGTTCTCGCTCAATATTAAAAAATTCAGCGTTGCTAAGGCGGTAGCCGAGGTCGGTATAGATATTTCGGTAACTGCTTAAAGTAAGACTAGCGGCGCTTAGGACCAGCACCGCTGACAACCCTAATTGAATTAACAGCACTAGTTTAGACAGGCCTTTATGTTGCTGATTCCCTTTGCCGCTACCAGCCAGCACCGATTGCAACTGATGGTGCAGTGATTTGGGCAGCAGTGGCCAACTCAGCGCTGTGGTCAACAGCAACACGACAATGACCAGCAGGAACAAATCACTGCCGCTGATCTGCAGCTGATGCACTAACGGGAACAAATTACCGGTCAGACCGGGTAATAATCGGAGCAGCCACAATGCCAGCAACACCGATCCCAGCAAGGCAGGCAGGGTCCAGGCCAGTAGCTCCAGCCACAATAACCAGCGCAGACGTCGAATGGTGCTACCTGCGACCAATTGCAACGCCATATCGCGCTCACGGCTGGTAAAACGGCCGGCAGCAAGGTTGGTAAGGTTGAGTACGGTCATGACTAATAACACCACAGCGACGGCCAATAACAATAATGCCAGATGACCACTATCACCCCGCAACCAGTCTTGATAAGGCTGCTGCGAGAATTTGGGGTGCACATTGACCACATTAAAAAACGGTAGCAGCGCTGCGGTTGTGGGGTCTTTCTTCAACCAGTGTTCGAACGCCGCATTGTCGATGGTATGCCCTTGTGGATGGCGATAGAGCAGTAGGTTGGTCAATGAACTGCCGATGTGCATTTTAACCGGGCCCAAATCTTTGAGCTGATAAAAACGCCACAGCTGCAGTGGCTGATTGTAACTGGCGCTCCGATGGCCGGCAAAATGCGCCAGCACTCCGTTGATGATCAGGGTTTCATCACCCAATTGCAGCGTTTGCCCAATAATCGCCGGATTGCTGGCAAAATATTGCTGCCAAAGCGGTTCTGATAACCACACTTGTTGGGTATTGCTGGCCTCCGCAGGAGGCTGGCCCAGGATCACTGGCAACCCCAGATTCGCTGTCGCTGTGGCATTTGCTTCGATGGTTGTGACGGCATAGGCTTGTGCTGCCAGTTTCAGTGTGTCCTGGCTAAATTTCAAATAACTGAACTCACCGGCTCCGGCCAGCGCTTGTTGCAGTCCGGGCAGCATTTCTTTGTTATGGAAATTCATCAGCGCCGGACCAATGTACACCTCACCTTCAATTAATTGCAGTTGCTCAATTTGTTGAATACCAGGCACTGGCTGCAGCAGCAAAGTGCGACTGAGGGTGGCGACGGTTAAAAATAACGCCAGCATCAAGGCCAGTGACAGCACAAATGGCACACTCTGCGCAGGGTGTCGCAGCAAATCACGGCAGCCCTGGGCGAATGATTGCCAATACAACGGATAACAACGCCACCAACGGGCACGCTCGGCACGAATAACGCGTGCAGCCTGATGCGGCTGATTGGCTGCGGGCTTGTCTGGATGAGTGTTGTAATAGCTGTCTGGATCGGTCATTTACGCGACCTCCCGCACTAAACTTGCCATCAGTTTGCCATCCAGCAACTGCAACGTGCGTTCGGCGCAGGCACTGTAACGACTATCGTGGGTCACCATAATAATGGTGGCACCGTCGCGGTTTAATTGGGTCAGTAGCGCCATCACCGCGTCGCCATTTTTACTGTCGAGGTTACCGGTCGGTTCGTCGACCAGCAGCAAATCGGGTTTGCCGACAATAGCCCGGGCGAT
>JAHJNE010000059.1 GCA_018820995.1 Gammaproteobacteria bacterium
GTATGTTCAGTGCGTACTAAATGCTCTCTTTCCAAGAATCACAAGCTTGGTAAAAATAGCTAGATGCACCGCATGAAAGGCGCGAAATGATAAATTTCAAACAAGATGCTTAGTAGCCATAAAAAAAGCTGCTTTGAATGACTAAAGCAGCTTTAATTATTGTCGTTTGATTCGTTAACGGAGCATTTTATACCTTAAACTGGTCAACCGATAACCGTAGTTCTTCCGCTAAGCGAGCAACTTCATGGCTTGAATCAGAAGTTTGTTCTGCACCAGAAGCGGTTTCTTCTGCGATATTTACAATAGATTCCAACAGTTTACTAATCTCATGTGAAACCTGATTCTGCTCGCGTGCTGCGTGGGAGATTTGTTCACTCATGTCGTGTGCTAAGTGCACCGCGTTAGTGATTGAATCTAATGCCTGGTCAGCAACTTCCGTTTGGGCCACACAGTTTTCAGCCTGACGTTTGCCTTTATTCATTGCTTCCACTGCCGCATGGGCACCAGATTGCAGCACTTGAATCATCGCTTGAATTTCTTGGGTAGATGACTGAGTTTTACTCGCAAGAGAGCGTACTTCATCAGCAACAACCGCAAAACCACGGCCTTGTTCACCCGCGCGGGCTGCTTCTATCGCAGCGTTTAACGCCAATAAATTTGTCTGCTCAGCGATACCGCGGATAACATCCAGGATGCTGCCAATTGATGCGCTGTCCTGATGCAATTTATTGATAACCTTAGAAGCTTGCTCAACTTCTTGTGACAACTGTAGAATCGTTTGTTTGTTAGTATTAGAAATACCTTTCACGCGCTCTGCTTCACTGTCTGCATGCTTAATCTCGGCCAGTGCATCACTTGAGCTTTGCATTACACCTTGTGAAGTACTGCTCATTTCGGTAGTTGCAGTCGCAGCTTGTGTCACTTGCGATTTTTGCTCGCGGATAGCCTGAGTTGACTGTACGGTAATTGCAGACGTTTGCTCTGAAGCCGCTGCCAATTGTGTTGAACGTGAAATGATGCCTTGGATTAATTGACGAAGATTTCCAATAACCTGGTTGCAGTTACGCGCCAGCTCACCAAATTCATCACTGGCTGAATCATCCAGTCGTTTAGTTAGATCACCAGATGCAACAACACCCAAAATTTCGTTTACTTTCGCTAATGGAGTAGTGATGCTGCGAACTGTTTGCATTGCAATTCCGATTGCAATGGCGATAGATACCAGAACAACAACAAAAATCGTCACAACAGCTGTGCTAACACTGGATTCGGCTTCCTGTTGGATGTCACCGGCCGCAGTACGTACTTTAGCCAGCAATTGTGCTAACGCTTCTACGGCTGCAGTTGTTTTTTGTTCAGTCGTTTCCAGTAATTTAGTTGCAGTTGCTTGCGCAGATAAACGTTGTTGCTTTAACGTTAGAATGCCATCTGCACCTGCAATCAAACCATTAATTTCGCTAATTTTGTCATTTAGATCGGCAACCATATCAACACCGCTACCGGCTTCCTCTGAAATAATCGCCATTTTCGCGACAATATCTGCTAAACGATTTTTGACTTCGTTGCTTAACGTATCTGCCGTGGTAGGAGAATTGGTGCGGGTTAGATCTACGACCGTGCTAACTAGCGCATTCATGCTAGTTTCCATCACAGTGGCTGCTTCAGTTGACTTAGGGAAACGACGGCTTGCTTCGCGGATATCAGAAAAATCCAGGATAAGTGACGCAGCATCGTCCGAGCTACCTTCTAGATCCGACAATTTGCTGTTCATTTGATCACGCAATGTCAGGCTTTTCTTGAGGTCGGTAAACAAAGCATTGCTAGCCGTGCCGAACTCGTCATATTCCGCAGAAAGCTGTTTGAAGCTAGCTGCCAGAGCCGGTTCTGCAGAAACGACACCCTGCAAAGTCTTCGCTGCAGTATCGTACTGTGATTTTTCGAGGTTAAAGTCGTTTTCCAGTTTAACGACGTCTTTAACTTCTTCGCTATAGAAAGCTTGCAAACTGATTTTGCTCATTTTGACAAATTCACTTTGCAACGCTGCACTGTTTTCCAAAGCTGGAATGGAGATGCTGTTCACCTGATTGGTTGAATCACTGATCTCACTTAGGCTGTAGTAAGACGTACCCCCTAAAAACAGTAACAATATTAAAATAGCGCTAAAACCACCTACAATTCGCATTGCTACAGTTAACTTCATGTGGAACTCCCAAAGGGTTTGTAATTAGTCGCTCGATTGTGCGTGCGGTTCGGCCTGTCGACCAATTATGCAGTCAAAAAACGATCGTATTATAGTTGTTTTTTGTATCCTATGACACTATAACGCCGTTGCGTTTCAATACAATAGGCTGTTAAAGAATTTCCCCAGACGCATCCGGTATCCAGTGCATGGATTTTTTGTACAGAGCATTGACCTTGCAAAGCAGCCCAATGACCGAAAAAAATTTCCGGGCGCTGGCGATGATTCCAGAACTCAAACCAAGGTTTTAATGCGGGATTCGTCGTCACTTCGCCTTTTTCTTTTAGCTCTAATCGACCATCACTATAACAATAGCGCATACGCGTCAGACTATTAATACTAAAACGCAACTTATCAGCTTCCGTGATGGCCTCTGACCACAAAGTTGGAGTATTACCATACATCTGACTAAACACAGCTTCCGGTCTTTGTGACAATGCAGCTTCGACTTTCTGACTTGCAATTATTGCTGTTGGCAAATCCCACTCAGGAGCCAATCCGGCGTGCACTAATACCAGATTGTGCTGCGGCTCGTGGTAAAGAAGAGGTTGCTGAATCAGCCAATCAGCCAATAGTTGTTTGTCGGGAGCTTGTTGTAATGCGGTCAGTTGGTCTGCAGCAGAAATTTTGCCGAACCCATAAAGGGATGCCAGAAAGTTGAGATCGTGATTGCCGAGTACAGTAATGGCATTGTCAGCCAAATCTCGAATAAACCGCAGGCATTCCAGAGATTTTGGACCTCGGGCAATTAGATCACCACAGAACCAAACTTGATCACGGTCCGCGTTAAAATCAACTAGCTGCAACAATGCAGTCAGTTGATCAAAACACCCCTGAACATCTCCAATCACATACCGAGCCATATCAGTTCAGAATATTTGGAATGGCCAGACGGAATACCGGGATTTGTGCATTGAAATTTTCACCATCTGCCGCCTGCATTTCGTAGTGTCCCTGCATCGTGCCGACCGGAGTTTCCAGCACTGAGCCGCTGGTGTAGGTATAACTAGTACCCGGAAGCAGCTCAGGCTGTTCTCCAATGACGCCTTCGCCATAGACTTCACTATGTTTGCCATTGGCATCAGTGATCGACCAATAGCGACGTAGCAATTTTACTTTTTGTGCACTTTGGTTTCGAATCGTAATGGTATAAGCAAAAACAAAACGTTCGGCTTCGGCATCAGACTGATTCTCTACATAGAAAGTCTCAACTTCAATTGGGATGGCAAAGTGTTCGCTCATGAAGTGCTTTCCGGTTGTTGAGATAACCATTTGGCCACGCGAATAAACTCGCTCACTGGTAATTGCTCCGGCCGAATTGAAGGGTCAATACCAAGGCTTTCGATTTGGGCCGCAGTCGCAAAATTGCTAAAACAATTACGTAATGTTTTACGGCGCTGATTAAAAGCTTCCAGACAAACTCGGTTCAAAACCGTCACCGGCACACCATCACGCTCGCTATCTGCTTTAGGGATCAGTCTTACTACGGCTGAATCGACTTTTGGTGCTGGCTTGAATGCTCCAGGGCCGACTTCGACGACTGGCATGGCATGACAAAAGAATTGAGTCATGACACTGAGGCGGCCATAGGTTTTAGAACCATGGCCGGCAGTCATGCGCTCTACGACCTCTTTTTGCAGCATAAAATGCATGTTTTCAATATGTTCGGTAAATTCGAATAAATGGAAAAGCAAAGGTGTAGAGATGTTGTATGGCAAATTACCGAAAATTTTGAGTTTGCCTCCATCCGGCAGCAGCGTGCTGAAATCAAATTTCATTGCATCGCCCTGATGGATGGTCAGTTTATCTGCCATCGTTGGATGTTCGCGCAAGCGCTGCGCTAAATCCCGATCGAGTTCCACCACAATCAGATGACCACTACGTTCGACCACAGGCTCTGTTAATGCACCAAGGCCAGGGCCAATCTCGACCAAATGGTCTCCGGGTTTGGGCGCTATTGCTTTCACAATACGTTCGATAACCACTGGGTCGTGCAGGAAGTTTTGGCCAAATCTTTTACGGGCGGTATGCCCCATATGTACTTTATCTGTCATTGCGCAAATTCGATTGAGTCGCTAAAAAAATCGCCTGATCCAAAGCATGCTGAAAGCTGCCGGCATCGGCTTTGCCGGTACCAGCTAAGTCAATTGCAGTGCCATGGTCGACGGAAGTGCGGATCAGTGGTAAACCCAGGCTGATGTTGACCGAACGGCCAAATCCTTTATATTTCAAAACGGGTAAACCTTGATCGTGGTACATCGCTAATACTGCATCAGCGTTGTCGAGATATTTCGGTTGGAATAAGGTGTCGGCCGGTAATGGGCCCACCAAATCCATGCCTTCAGCACGAAGGTCATTTAATGTCGGGATCATCACATCAATTTCTTCCCGACCCAAATGACCATCTTCACCGGCGTGAGGATTTAAACCGCAGACGTAAATTCTTGGGTTTGGAATAGCAAATTTTTGCTGCAAATCATGCTGCAAAATACGGAGTACTTGGGTAATCCGCTCTCTGGTAATCGCTTTTGCAACATAAGCTAGCGGAATATGGGTCGTCGCTAAAGCTACCCGTAAGCCTTCGGTCGCCAACATCATCACGACATAAGGTGTGTTCGATTGATGCGCAAAAAATTCAGTGTGACCGCTAAACGCAATACCAGATTTATTGATAATGCCTTTGTGCACCGGACCAGTGACGATGGCATCAAATTCGCCTGATATTGACTGTTTACCTGCAAATGTAAGTGTTTCAAC
>JAHJNE010000544.1 GCA_018820995.1 Gammaproteobacteria bacterium
ACAACTGCCCTGCAAGCGCCATTTTAATTCGCTGCCCCAGCTCAATGATTTGCCGGTGATTTTCCATCGCAAGCGACAAGCCAATACTGGCGGCATCGACATACACGTAAAAAGCACCGCCATAGGCGAGGGTATAACGGATGTCCCCAACACCCGGCAGCCGCAGGAGTTGCTCGCTGGCCACCACAAACGACGGCACATTGTGAAACCAACAATGCTGGACCTGACCTTGCTTTACCGCTGCGAATAACTGGATTTGGCCACAAGGCGCGTCAACGGCAAAGCGGGTCACGGGTTCGACCAATGGCACCACACCAGCTTCGACCGCCACTTTGGCCAAGGCAATCATCGCATGGCCGCACATGGTGCTATAACCTTCGTTATGCAGAAAAATCACCCCAAACACGCTGTCGGACCGCTCAGGCGCCACAATAATGCAGCCATACATGTCGGCATGACCTCGCGGCTCCCACATCAATGCCCGGCGCAGCCCATCAAAACGTTGTTGGCAATCACGGCGTTTTGCCAGCACAGTGTCGCCCATCAGCTGTGGAAAACCGCCGGTGATGATACGTAAAGGCTCACCGCCGGTATGGCAATCCAGCGTGCAAATTTCGATAGGATTTACCTGACATTCATCAGCTGACGCTTCGTCTTGGCGTGGCGGTTGCCACTGCGCAAAACGCTGATAATTTTCCATAGACAGTGCTTCTCCAACGCCACCACAACTTTGCAGTGTGTAATAAAGGCTTGATATAGAATATTGTATACAATATATTTGAATTGAAAGTAAACAGTTTCGCTGGAATATTTGTCGCCAAACGTCATGAGCACGGATCGGCATGCTCCAGCTGCCAAGTTGATCAATCAGGAGAACGTATGACGCGGGTGAGGTTTTTCAATAATGACCGCCGGTTACTGCCAAGCCGCCGGTTGCCAAAAAGTATGCTGCCGAAGGTGTTGACGATGAGCGCTTTGCTGGTCAGCGGTTTGCTCGCCAGTACAAATAGCGCGCTCGCCAGCGGGTTCAATGACGCTGCCACTTTGGAAAAAGTTGCAGCTGCCAAAGCTGGCACCGTGGCGGCAGTGGATCAAATTCTGCCCCGACAACATCGCTGCAGTGACAGTTTAATGCTGCGTTCAGCCGCTCTTAGCCCTGCACAAGAACAAGCTGCCTGCGCCCAGCTGGCCGCGATCGAGCAGCGTTTTCATCAGCTGTTTCAAAGCGCCGGCAAAGCGGTTAAACATGACCATAACAGGATGCTGCGCGCCAACATATATAAATCAAAACAGCAATATACCGAATTTGCTGGCGAGCATTTTCAAATGCCAACGGATAATGGCGGCATGTATCTGGAGGGTTTACCGGATCAGCCCGGTAATCAGGCTGAATTTGTGGCCTATCAGCGTGAGCAGGGGCAAGTCTGGAATTTAAGCCATGAATTTGTGCATTATCTGGATGGTCGCTTTAACTTGTATGGCGATTTTTGCGCAAACCTACATGACTCACACTCGCCGCCAGAAAACTGCCCAACTCCGGCGCCGGACACCCCCTATTTAGTCTGGTGGACGGAAGGAATGGCCGAGTACGTGGCGCATGGCAGCGATAACCCGGAAGCGTTGAAACTGGCCGCTATGCCACAATTTCAACTCAGCGAATTGTTTCACACCGGTTATGAGCACAACAATGGCAGTGATCGGATTTATCGTTGGGGTTATCTGGCGGCCCGTTACCTGCTGGAGCAACAAAGACCCAAAGTTGACGAGATGCTGAAGTTAGTCCGTGCCGGCGATTATCCTCGTTATCAGGCTTTGGTACGTAGCTGGGGCACATCAATGGACCAGGATTTTAGCCAATGGCGACAGCAGCTTGTGGCAAGCCAGCCCGCAGCATCCTCAACAGCAACAAACACAGCGAAATAATGTTTGCTGCCGATTGACCATATCCGACTGCAAAAACCGCTTACAGCTGTTGTTGTAAGCGGCTACGCAAGGCGGTCAGTTGCTGGCGCAATGCCGTGATTTCAGGCTCTGCCATACCACATTGGATACCCAAACGCTGGTTGACGTCGCTGGCCGCAGGCTGCAATGCCCAGCCGGCAGCGGTTAGACAAATTTCCAAAGTCCGTTCGTTTTCCGGCATGCGGCGGCGGGTTAATAGCCCCATCACTTCCATTCGTTTAATGACTGGTGTTAAGGCGCCGGAATCAATATGCAGCTGCTCGCCGATATCTTTGAGTGCCACGCCATCTTTTTCCCACAAAATCAGCATCACCAGATATTGCGGATAGGTCAGCCCCAAAGCTTCCAGCATTGGCTTGTACATTTTGGTCATCAGCAAGGATGTTGAATACATCGCGAAACAAAGCTGTTTGTCCAACTGCAGCGCTTGTTTACGCTCGGCCGACAAGGTTGTTGACTGAGCGTTGATAGGGGTTTTAGCTGTCATGGTGTTATCCGGAGCGGCATCAATAGCGCAAGGTTAATCAGAGCAGGCCGGAAGATCAATGCCTTCCGGCCGCAGAGCGAGCTGAACGTTAGCCAATAGGGCTATAAGTATTTTTGCAAGAATGCTAAATACGCTTGTTGCGCGGTGATGCGGTTGGCTTTTTTGACAAAACCATGGCCTTCATCCGGAAACAATACATATTCTACCGGCACACCATTTTTCTTAATGGCGGCGACCATTTCGTCGCTTTCTACCTGCAGTACCCGTGGGTCGTTGGCACCTTGCACCACCAGCACTGGTTTTTTCACTTTGTCACCGTGAAACAGCGGTGAAATCCGGCGCAAGCGTTCGCCGTCTTTGGCAGGGTCGCCCAATTCAGCATACAAAGACTCACGGAACGATTCCCACCACGGCGGAATACTTTCCAGTGTCCGCACCCAATTGGTCACGCCAAAAATATTGATCCCCAGCTTAAATTCGTCGGTAAAGGCCATGGCCGCCATCGTCAGATAACCACCATAACTGCCGCCCATCACGCCAATCCTGTCCGGTGTGACCCAGTTCAGCGATTGCAGATATTTTTTACCAAACACAATATCCTGCAAGTCGTCTTCACCATGCTTTAAATCATCCATGTGAAAAAAGGTTTTGCCATAACCACTGGAACCACGGTTGTTCACGGCCAATACCGCATACCCCTGATTCACCAAATGTTGGATCACCGGGTTATAGCCGGTGCGCGACTGACCGCCAGGCCCACCGTGGATCCAAATTAATGCCGGCATCCGACTGCTGGCATTGGCCTGTTTTGGTTGGTACAACAAGGCCGGAATTTGCACGCCATCAAAACTGGCAAAGCGTACTACTTTGCTGGCCACCAGATTATTTTCATCAATTGCACTGTCGAGCGCCTGCGTCAGACGGGTGGCTGTGGCATCCCCAATTTTCCATACATATAAGTTCGACGGGCTGTTATCGGCGTTGACATAAAAACTCAGATACTGGCTGTCAGCCGAAAAATTGATGCCGCGTAAATCACCGTCCGGTAACTTCGGCAACTGCAACGGCTGACCGGTGTTTTGGTCGGTGATCTCAATTTTGGTCGAAGCATCGGCATTCACTGCCGTCACTTTGTATTTATTATCTTTACTAAAGCCAATAAAACTAATGTCCCAATCAGCTTGCTGATACAAGCTGCTTTGTTTGCTGGCAAGGTCGTAGCTGAAAGCCTGGCTGAATTCCGAACTTTGATCCGAGCCAAATATCAGCTGTTTACCGTCGCGGCTAAAACCGTGTACGGCAAAAGTGACGTTGCCATCATGCGGCGTGATATGCAGCGGCGTTTTGGCCGGGTCTTCTAAATCCAATAAATACAGGTTGTTGTCAGCATTGGTGCGTTGTTTACTCAGCGCTAAATAACGGCCGTCATCGCTGATCGCGGCAACTTCAAAGCCTTCTGTATTCTGATAGACCAGCGTGCGTTGGTAGGTTTTAGCATCATAGCGGTACAAGTCGAAAAACTTCGGATCCCGCTCATTACTCACCACAAAAAAGGCGGCATCGCCTTGCCAGCCCGCAAACATCGCTTTGAGTTTGTCACCTGGTGTTAAATCGACTACTTTGCCGTCGGTTTCCAGCACATATAAATGGTTCAGCTCATTACCGCCCTGATCAGCGGTATATAACACCCGATCATCTTCTGGAAACCAGTCAACCGGCAACATGGCATTGGTGGTCGATTGCGTCAGCGGTTGCCAGCTTTTGCCATCCAGGCTGACCCGGTACAAATTAAACACGCCACTTTCATCAGACGCCACCAACAAGGATTGGCCATTGTGGTTGATGGCACTGCCCTGATAAGACTTGGTGGCATAAAACTGTTCAGCACTGTAGTTGGCAAATGCCGGTTTTGTAGCCTGCGCTTCAGAAGCTGCAGTCGCAGCTGGTTTAACGTTAGGTGTTGCTGCGCGATCGCACCCCACAAGTAAGCTGCCGGCTAACAAGCTACTGGCAGCCAAGGCGAGTACTGATAAGGTCTGACGTGAAGATATCCGATGCTGTTTCATAATATCCTTTTGAATTTAAAGTCGCGACAATGGCGGTAAAAACCGAGATTCATAAACCCACCATATGAGAAATGTGGTTAATTATCAACCAGTGAAGGTGTCGCGCAACTTCGACCCTTTTGGCGAGTCATTGAATAGCAGAACCCTGACCAGTTAAATTGCAATCTCTGGAGGGGCCGCCTGATGTCATCTCGATCCTAGATGGCTAGTGCAACTACGGGCGTTCATCACTGGTGATCCACTCACTCAACACAATGTGGGTCTTGATCCGCACAATCGCCGGATGCGCATCCAATTGTTCGCGAATTTGATGCAAACGGGCCACTGTATCCGCCTCGACAAACACAATTAAATCGGTTTCACCGCTGACGCCCTGGCAGCGTTTGATTTCCGGGATGGATTTAAGCGCCGGGATCACATCGGCGCAACGGGCGCTGTTATGTTGAATGTCGAAATAAGCCGCAACACCAGCTTTAGTTTTTGGCCCCAGCAACACCTGATAACCGCGGATTTCACCGCTTTGTTCCAGTCTTTTTAACCGTTCGGACACCGCGCTGCGCGATAAATTTACTTGCTCAGCGATTGCTGAAACGGATTGGCGCGCATCTTCCAGCAACGCCTTAATAATCAATTGATCAAATTTATCTGACACCAAAGTCCCCACGCTTGGTAAACCGCCGGCATAAAGCCGGAGTAGGCGTCAAAACGGCGGTTTTTTATCGCACATTTCCGCCAATTTGCCGGTCAAAATCAAGGTAGCATATTGCCAGAAATTATTGAGTAAACGGAATCTTCCAGCATGAATTCGACCCATAAAATTAACCTATGGCAAGGCGCGGCTTTGCTGGCGACCACACTACTGGGTACCGGCGTGTTTATTTTACCGCAACTGACCATTGCACAAGCCGGACATGCTGCGAGTTGGGCCTGGCTGCTGCTGACGGTGCTGGCCATTCCGGTAACCTTTGTCTTTGCAGCGCTGGCTCGGGTGTTGCCGCATGCGGCGGGACCGGCGCATTTTGTTGGGGAAGCTTTTGGCACACTGGCCGGGCGGATCACCGGTTTAATGTTTGTGTTGGTAGTGCCACTTGGTGCTTCAGCCGCGATGATGATGACGTATTCCTTTGCCGCGCCATTGTTAAGCCCACTGCTGGGCGATTTACGTTATTGGCAGTTGCCGGTGGAGCTCTTTTTCTTGTTGGTGTTGTGGCAGTTGAATCGACGTGGTGTGCAATTATCCGCCAAATTACAGCTGGGATTAACCTTGTTGATTGTCGCCGTAGTAGTACTGATGTTTGCTGCTTTTTCATTGCAAACACCGCACATTGCCTCTGTAACGGCTAGGCTTGAATCGTTTAACCCGAGCGGATTTAACGCTGCTTTGGCGCTCGGATTCTGGAGCTTTTTGGGCGTTGAAGCCATGACCCATTTGGCACAGGATTTTCGCGATCCAAAACGGCATTTAGTGCCAGCACTGCTGTTGGGGTTGTTAGTGGTCGGTTGTATTTATCTGGCTTGTAGTCATTTGTTGTTGATTTTGGCACAGCCGGGCGAAGATTTAAGCATGGCCGACGGCTTTAACCGATTGTTTGGTGGCGGTGGATACCTGGTTATAGGTGTGCTTGGACTCTGC
>JAHJNE010000545.1 GCA_018820995.1 Gammaproteobacteria bacterium
CCAAACACTACAGCATACCTGCCGTTTCTTATCAGAATGGGAACTCATTCAGTATAGGCTAGCTTAACGTTGCGTAAAGCCCACGATCACCGGCCGAAGTGTGACATTTTGTAATTACTTAGCACTAAAAAAAGAAAAGGCGCACCGAAGTTCGCCTTTTCGTTACGCTTTTTGTGATTAAGACCAGTTCAGCACTACTTTGCCAGACTGGCCGGAGCACATAATGTCAAAACCTTCCTGGAAGCGTTCCATCGGTAGCTCATGGGTTACCATGGGGGTTAAATCCAGCCCGGATTGAATTAAACTGGCCATTTTGTACCAGGTTTCAAACATCTCACGGCCGTAAATACCTTTAATCACTAAACCTTTGAAAATAACTTTGTTCCAATCGACCGCCATATCAGAAGGCGGAATACCGAGCATCGCAATTTTACCGCCATGATTCATGGTATCGAGCATTAACCGAAACGCAGATGGCACACCGGACATTTCCAGACCAACGTCAAAACCTTCGGTCATGCCTAGTTCGCTCATTACCGTTTTTAAGTCTTCTTTACTGACATCAACAGCGCGGGTGGCCCCCATTTTTTTCGCAAGTTCCAGCCGGTATGGATTTACATCGGTGATCACGATATGCCGCGCACCGACGTGACGGGCGACTGCTACGGCCATAATACCAATCGGGCCAGCACCGCTAATCAGCACGTCTTCACCGACTAAATCGAATGACAAGGCGGTGTGGACTGCGTTACCAAATGGGTCAAAAATAGCAGCGATATTGTCCGGAATATTGTCCGGAATTTTAAAGGCGTTAAACGCCGGGATCACCAGATATTCAGCAAACGAACCTTCACGATTCACACCGACGCCAATGGTGTTACGACACAAGTGCACGCGACCGGCGCGGCAGTTACGGCAATGGCCGCAGACTAAATGGCCTTCGCCGGAAACACGATCGCCAATGGCAAAACCACGGACTTCAGAGCCCATACCAACCACTTCACCAACATACTCATGACCAACCACCATGCCATGCGGAATGGTGTTTTGCGCCCATTCGTCCCATTTGAAAATATGCACATCAGTGCCGCAAATGGCGGTTTTTTTAATTTTGATCAGCACATCGTTCGGGCCAACCGTTGGCATTGGCACTTCTGTTTGCCAAATGCCTGGTTCTGCTTTTAATTTCGCTAATGCTTTCATGCTGTTACCTCAGGCGATGACGCCCATATCTTTACCAATCCGAATAAATGCATCGATGGCTTTATCCAGCTGCGCTTTGCTGTGCGCAGCAGAAATTTGCGTACGGATCCGCGCCTGGCCTTTTGGTACCACCGGAAACGAAAAACCAACCACATAAATGCCTTGCTCTAACATACGACGGGCAAATTCTGACGCGACTTTGGCATCGCCCAGCATCACCGGAATAATGGCGTGGTCTTTGCCGGCTAAAGTGAAACCAGCGGCCGACATTTTTTCACGAAAATAAGCGGCGTTATCCCAAAGCTTAGCGCGCAGATCATCGCCTTGCGCTAACATTTCCAACACTTTGATCGAAGCCGTGACGATAGACGGAGCCAGACTGTTAGAGAATAAATACGGCCGTGAGCGCTGACGTAGCCATTCAATGACTTCTTTTTTACCCGAAGTATAACCGCCCGACGCGCCACCTAAGGCTTTGCCTAAAGTGCCCGTGATAATATCGACCCGATCGAGTACATCACAATATTCGTGGGTGCCACGGCCCTTTTTGCCAACAAAACCAACGGCATGGCTATCATCAACCATCACCAGCGCATTGTATTTATCCGCTAGATCACAGATTGATTTTAAATCGGCAATTACCCCATCCATCGAAAACACACCGTCGGTGGCAATCAATTTATAACGGGCGCCATCGGCATCAGCTTGTTTTAACTGTGCTTCCAATTCAGCCATATTGTTGTTGGCATAACGGTACCGTTTGGCTTTACATAACCGCACACCGTCAATGATAGACGCATGGTTCAGCGCGTCAGAAATGACCGCATCTTCTGCACCTAAAATGGTTTCAAACAAACCGCCGTTGGCGTCAAAACAGCTGGAGTACAAAATAGTATCTTCGGTGCCCAAAAATTCACTGATTTTCGCTTCGAGTTGTTTGTGAATATCCTGAGTACCACAGATAAACCGCACTGATGCCACACCAAAACCATGGCTATCAAGACCTTGCTGGGCGGCTTTAATCAGCTCTGCTGAATTTGCCAGACCTAAATAGTTGTTGGCGCAGAAGTTTAGAACTTGCTGGCCTCCGACAGTCACGTCGGAGAATTGCTGTGAAGTAATAATTCGCTCGGCTTTGTATAAACCTTCGTTTTTCACGTCATCGATTTGTTGTTGGATATGACTTAGGAAAGAGGTAGTACGCATGAAGCCCTCCTGTAGGGGGTTGAGGCTATTGAATAAAAACGCCGCTATTGTAATGGTGAAAGAGGTGCAAAGCAGCGCTTTTTTTCAGCTTTGCGGCAAATTCACAACAGGTCGGGGCAGCACCCAACGTAAACGGCCAGCCAATAAACGCTGGTACAAAATGCACCTGTATCAGAAGTCTAACTCAGTTCAGGACCTGCTGCCCTGCCAGCAGTTGATAGTGCTGCTGCAGTTTATGAATACGTGGCATCGCCTGATGGGTTGCATAAGGTTTAAATAACAATAACACCTTCAGTACGCCCTGATAGGCTTGCTGTTGATCGATGGCCGCTTGCGGGGCTTGAGTTTTTAAATAGCTGATCCAAAACGTGACCACTAACTTAATAGTGTGAGCAAAGGTTGGAATATCCTGCTCATCAATGGCAATCACTTCGGCCTTTTTTAAAGCCTGCAATACTGATACAACTTTAGTTAACACGCCTTTTTGCACCAGCAAATAATCCTGCTGTAATGCTTCGTCGCGCGCCAGAATATCAGGCAGGTTGGCGTAGAAAAAATGAAATCGCCACATCAGTTCAAACACCACATCCAGGTATTGTGCCAATGCATCAAGCGCTTCAGACGTCCGGTTCGGCGGTTGGATCCGGTTTTCCAGCAATTTGGCATATTCTTTAAAAATCTGCCGGACAATGTCTTCTTTATTACGGAAATGGTAATACAGATTACCAGGGCTGATGCCAAGATGGGCTGCGATGTGATTGGTGGTCACCTGCCGCTCTCCCTGTTGGTTAAACAGTTCGATACTGGCCTGCAAGATTTTGTCTTTGGTTCGTAGCTTCTTTTCCATAACGAGCATGGGCTTATTTTTTTATGAATTATTTTGATATAGTAACGCCAAACCGATGAAAAACTCTAGAGCACTGTTGGCCAACCTCAGGTCCAATACTGTTTTCGCCACAGGGACACAAGCAACCACATGAAAACAAAGGCGATTTACCCCGGGACTTTTGACCCGCTGACCAATGGACACGCCGATTTAGTGGTTCGGGCGGCGCGCATTTTTGATGAAGTGATACTGGCCGTCGCGTCTAACCCGAGCAAACAACCGATGTTTACCTTAGCTGAGCGGGTGTCATTGGCAGAGCAGGCGTTTGTTGACTACCCCAATGTGCGGGTATTGGGCTTTTCAGGTTTGTTGGCGCAATTTGCCAAAGATCAGCAAGCGCAAATTTTGCTGCGGGGCGTACGGGCCGTGGCTGACTTTGAATACGAATTTCAACTCGCCAGTATGAACCGCCAACTGAATCCTGATCTGGACAGCTTGTTTATGACGCCGTCAGAAAAAAATACCTTTATTTCCTCTACTTTAGTCAAAGAAGTGGCCAAACATGGCGGTGATGTATCGCGGTTTGTGCCTGCCCATGTTGATACAGCTCTGAAGCATAAATTAAACCCATGAAAAAACTTGCTGCGTTTTGCCTGATGTTGCTGGTGCCTGGTGTTAAAGCCACACCTTGGTTGGATACTTCGGATAATTATCTGCGCCAGTCGTTACAAACCTTGGCGCAAGCCGGATTACTGACCGGCCCAATCAATACCTATCCTATTATGTGGAAAAACATTGCCATTGATTTAAACAAAATCGATGTCAATCAGGTTGACCCCAATCTGCGTTTTGCCGTGTTGCATTTAAAATCAGCGCTGGATGCAAATCGCCAAAGCCATCAAAGCGGCATAAAATTAAGCTATAACTCGCATAACAGCCCGATCCAAAGTTTTGGTGAGCACTATTTTGAGCGCGCAGCAGTAACGATTTTTCAGGAAGTGCAAGGCGACAGTTGGGCCGGGCGCTTACAACTGAGTTATCGCAATGAATTTGCCAATGCGACCACTGAAAATCAAAAAACAGTTGCCGACGGCAGTTATCTGGCAGGAATTTGGGGAAATTGGGTGTTGGCGTTGGATCAAGACTCAGTCTGGTGGGGCCCAGGCCAACAAAGCAGTTTATTGCTCAGTAACAATGCCAGACCCATTGCTGCAGTCAGATTAAGCCGTCATAGCTGGCAAGCCGACGCCAGGCCATGGTTGCAATGGCTTGGCCCCTGGAGTATTACCACTTTTGCCGGCCAGGATGCAGAACTTGATAAAATTTTCTCGAGTGATGAACCGAACAATGCGAAATATTGGGGCGGTCGCGCCACGATTCGGCCATGGCCTGCACTGGAACTTGGCATCAGCCGGGTGATCCAATGGGGTGGCGATGGTCGCAGTAATTCTTTTACCACCTTGTGGGATCTGATTAGCTACGACAAAACCGACGAAATCCCGGCCGATCAACGTGCCGCAATTGATATCAGTTACCACTTACAAGCATTTGGCTGGCCACTGACGGCCTATGCCGAAATTGCCGATGATGACAATACTTCGGGCTTACCGGATAAAGCGTTAACCTTGTTTGGTGTACGTAGTTATTGGGGTGAGCAAAATGCTATCCATACTGTCAATCTGGAGTATTCAGATACTTTTCTCGATTGCGAAAACAGTCTTCGCCGCGGCAATTGCGCTTATCAGGGCGAAGTATTTAGCCAAGGTTACCGCCGGTTTGGCCGGGTGATCGGCAGTGGTTATGGCGCTGACGCCAAAGTGCTAAGCGCCGGATATCAGTATCAAACGTTAGGCGGGATCAGCTGGTCAGGGCATCTGTATCGGACTGATTTTTACAATGAAACAGTGTCAGGGCAACTCGGTTCAGACGCCATCTGGCAACTGAAATTGGAACACCGGCGACCATTATTCAACGGCTTGTTCAGTGTGCAATTACGACTGGCTGAAAAATCCGATGTCAGACCTGATTTTGACCAAAGCTACAATGTTGCTGGTAGCTGGGAATACCGCTACTAAAGCTCATTCCATGCAAAAGAAAGGCAGCGTCAAGTCGGTGATTGTTCTTGATTCACCTGCAAAGAACATCAGGTCTAGTTAAAGGCCGGTACTACTGTTACCGGCCTTTAAAACTAAATCACGTCACAATAACTTCGAAGCTTTCCTGATCACAACTTGATGAAAATTTTCCGCCGGTACAACTCATACGACAATGCCCAGAACATCAATACATGCGTCAGTGCAAAGACCAATGACGCAAATTTGGCAGGTAAGACCGTCGCTAGCAGCATAAAACCTTGCTGATACACCGACATTGTTTGCCCTGCATCTTGCCATACCAGCAGCTCGCCAATCAGCACCGCCCAAAGCCAAGACAGCATATAAATAAACAATGGGTTCGAACCATAAATGCGCAATGGCTCTGCCACGGCACGCCAGCCTTTGATATCGACCAACCACACCATCAGTGCCAACAGCCATACCAAAAGACCGCCACTCAGCGCGACATAACTGCCGGTCCATAACGCTTTATTGATCGGACAATAATAACTACTGCCAAGCGCCAACAGAATCAATATTGCGCCAACAACCAACAACCAACGAAACCCTTGCTGCTGATTGCGTTCAGTGAGACCCGCTGCGATCCAATACCCCAGCAGGACATTCACGACCGCAGGCAAACAGCTTAAAATCCCTTCTGGATCAAAAGCGACGCCGAAGCCCTGATACAAATGAGCCGCACCAAACAAGGTTAAATCGAGCTGCCGGACAATATTGCCTTCAAGGCCATACGGGTCGGTGCCCAGCTGCAGCAATAGCCAATAGCCGATTAATATCGCGCCCGCCAGCAACGGTAACTTTAGCTTTAACGCATTCGGCACC
Source organism: Gammaproteobacteria bacterium (assembly GCA_018820995.1). GTDB lineage: Bacteria > Pseudomonadota > Gammaproteobacteria > Enterobacterales > Alteromonadaceae > Pararheinheimera. The sequence continues at coordinate 6,175 of JAHJNE010000545.1, forward strand.
GGATTAGCGCGTCTGAGCAGCAGAATCAACAAGGCAGCAACTGCATAACACACTGCAATCCGTTGGAGCACGCCCATCACCCGCAACGTTGCCAGTTCTTGCCCCCAAAACCAATTGAGGAACAAGCCGCATAAAAACATCAAAGCACTACGTTTTAGAATTTTATGGACGGTAGCAATATCAAGTCTGGCATGTTTAAGGGCGTAAAACATCGCCGCCCCTACCACAAACAAAAATCCCGGAAAAACGATATCGGCGAAGGTGAATCCATGCCAGGGCGCATGCAATAAAGGACTGTAAACATGCGACCATGAACCTGGTGTATTCACCAGTATCATCAGCGCTATGGCTAAACCACGCAACGCATCAAGCGCGACAAAACGGACAGGTTGTTGCATCAGGAACTCCACAAACCGGCGGTGATAACAAGCGAAAACGCCAGTGTCAGACACTGGCGCCGGTAACCATATCAATGAACTGTTAACCCTACCATTGACGGATTTTATGGCCTTTAAAGGCATAAAACAGGATGAACGCATAACAAGGCAACATCACCCAATAGGCAAATTGTGAATCACCTGAACTGTGGGCAAAATAGCCATACAGCAGCGGTAATAATGCACCACCAGCAATCCCCATAATCAGCAAGGCCGATGCAGTCGCTGTGAATTTACCTAAACCATCCAACGCCAGTGGCCAAACCGCAGGCCAAACCAAAGCATTGGCAAAGCCTAACATCGCTAAATACACCACCGTATCCGGTACTGTTGGGACGCCCATCCAACCGAACAACAGGCTTGCCATTTGATGACTATCCGCAGATCCAAACATCACTCCAAGTGTAAATAATAAACCAAACAGAGCCGAGCCTTGCAGTGCACGCGCTTGGGATAGGTATTTAGGGATACAAGTCACACCAACGATATAACCCAGCACCATAAACGTCATGGTGTACGACGTCAGAGCACCGAAGTTCGCTACATTTAAGTTTTGACCATAAAGGCCGATGGTGTCGCCGGCGATCACTTCCACACCGACGTAAAAGAATAATGCAATAACACCTAACACCAACTGTGGGAAATGTAATACTGACGTTTGGCTTTGATGACCGCTGGCAACAGTGCCATCTTCCAATTCAGGCTCAGGTAATGGCGAAAATTTCACAAAGGCCATTAATACGACCAGCGCTATCGTCATATAGATATAAGGAACGACCAAGCGGTTGGACAGTTCAGCAATCCGACTGGCTTTTTCGTCACTGGTCAATGCAGCGAGAGCTTCTGGCGTAAACTGGTCCATACCGGTCAGGATCACGGCAGTGAACACTAATGGCACCACAATACCGGCACCTTTGTTGACCAGCCCCATCATACTGATCCGAGTAGCAGCACTTTCGCGTGGACCAATGCAGACAATATAAGGGTTAGAAGCGGTTTGCAGAATGGTCAGGCCGGTGCCTAAAGTAAATAAGGCGATTAAAAACAGACCGTAAAAACTGGTTTGCGCCGCAGGAATAAATAACACAGCCCCGACAGCCATAATGCCCAGACCGGCCACCATGCCATTTTTGTAGCCAATTCGATTGAGCACCATCGACATCGGCAGCGCCATCACCACATAAGCGATATAAAAGGCAAACGTGACCAACAACGCCTGAAACTCATTCAGATCACAGACAATTTTCAAAAATGGAATCAGCGACCCATTCAGCCAGGTCACAAAACCAAACACAAAAAATAACGTGCCGATGATCACCATCGGCAGCAAGGTATTTTTGCCCTGCTCTTTTTGAAGTACCATTTCCATTCCAACCTCTGTTGCTTGAGTTGTCGTTATTGTTATCTGGCACTCATGCTTGGTGCCAGTATGTGGTGCGGATAAAACTCTCTTTCTTAGGTTTGCGCTCCGGTTGTATCAAGTAAAGTCAGCCTGAGTGCACTTCATGTTCAATACCCTCGTTCAGACCTTTTGTTCAATTAGCGTTGTAATTGCCCAGCAATCCAACATTGCCGGGCCAAGCCTGCGTCATCCAGTAATACAAAATCAGCGCGATAACCCGGCGCAATACGGCCCATCGAACTTGCTTTACCAATAAATTCTGCAGGATACAAACTCGCCATCCGCAGCGCTTCGGCCTGCTCAACATCCAGTTCTGTCACGGCGTATTGTACAGCGCCTGCCATATCCAGCACCGAGCCCGCCAGCTGGCCACTTTCGGCCGTCAGCTTATTGCCGGTACGGGTGACTTTACCGTCAAAAAAATCAAATTCAGTGTCCGTGGTTCCGACCGGTGACATAGCGTCGGTGACAATCAGTAACTTACCTTGAGGTTTGGATGCCAAAGCTAATTTGGCCGCCGTTGGATGCACATGATGGCCATCGAAAATAATGCCACACCAGGTTTCCGGATCCGCCAAAGCGACCCCAACCATACCGGGTTCACGTGATGTCAGCGGCGACATGGCATTATATAAATGCGTAAAACCTGTAGCACCTGCGGCAATAGCTGCATCGACGGTCGCGCCATCGGCATTCGAGTGTCCGAGGCAGACAATCACCCCGAGTGCCACTAACTGAGAAATTTGCGCTGGCGTCATATTTTCCGGCGCCACGGTCACCATTTTCACCCCAAGATCAGTCCGGGCATAAATGGCAAGTTCTTGCTCAGACAATGGCCGGATATGCCCGACCGGATGTACACCTTTTTTTGGCACCGATAAATGTGGGCCTTCAAAATGCACGCCAAGTACACCAGGCAACTGACTGGCAATCGCACTGGCGATCACATCCGCGGCTTGCTGCATCACCTCAATCGAATCGGTAATTACCGTCGGTAATAATGCAGTGCTGCCAAAACGGGCATGGGCTTTAACCATCGTCGTTAAGGTTTCCAACGTTGGCGCTGTATTAAAAAGCGCCCCACCACCACCATTGACCTGGACATCAATAAATCCAGGTGCCAGTGTTAGTTTTTGCACTTCGGCGGCACTTACCGCAGTGATGGCATCAATCACGCCATTGCTAAAACTGATGCTGACATTGTGCTGCCAGTGTTCACCGTCAAATAACTTCGCGACCGCAATTTGTTGTGTACTCACGCTTTATCCTGCTTGTTGGCTATTTCGGGCTTTTGTATAAAAACTAACTTCAAAAGCATTCGAAAGATAAAATACACCTTTCACAAATTTTTGAAAAGTGTATCTGCCGGCTTTAAACTGTTTTAGTCACCTTATTGAGTCCTGGTGGAGCATCTGGATTGACACCGCGACTGCGGGCAACCGCCTCAACATCCAGGTAAAACCGCTGCAAAACTAACAGTGGTAACACTCTTGGGTGGGAAACCAGAGTACCGTGATCCAAATGGACCAGGCTAGCACCACGGCTTTGTACTTCAGTGATTTGCGATTTGTGGGCGGCGTAAGCTTCGTCGTGAACAGTGACGTCGATAATAGCAAACTGATCTTTTACCAGCGTCACCGGGCCATGTAAAAACTCAGCGCTGGAAAAAGCTTCCGCATGAATACCGCAGACTTCTTTTAACTTCAGTGCAATTTCACGGGCGATGGCATAACCAGGGCCACGACCAAGAACTACGCCGTGTTTCACATTTGCCACACCTTCTGCCGTCAATTGTGCCGGTAATGCCTGCGCTTGCAACAATAATTCAGGCAACGCGTTCACCGCATTTAATAGTTCCGGTTGCTGCGACCACACCGCAACCAGTTGCAACAAAGCACTTAAAGTCGCCAAATAACTTTTTGTTGCGGCCACTGCTTTTTCAGGGCCAACAAATAGAGGCACCACAAAATCAGCTTGCTCGGCTAACGGTGATGTGGTGTCGTTGACTAAAGCCACTACCATAGCGCCGGCGGCTTTCGCCATTGCCACTTGGGCCAGAATGTCCGGGCTACGGCCTGATTGTGAGATCACCAGCACCAACGCATCGGTCAGTTGTAATTGTTTGTTGTAAACGCTGGCAATCGAAGGCGCAGCAGCAACCACAGGTAAACCCAGTTCAATTTCAATCAGATATTTGGCAAACACACCTGCATGATCAGAAGAACCACGACCTACCATATAAACGTATTTCGGGGCACGCAGGTTAATCTGGCTGACAATAGCGGCGATAGTACTGCTGTTGGCAGCGAGTTGCTCGCGGATACGGGCCGGGGCTTCAGCGGCTTCTTGCGCCATAATAGTCGGGGTCATTTACAGTTACTCACTTCTTCAGTTAACGATGGCTAGTTGGGCGGAATGTAATAAAGTTTGCTGTTGACGCGCGTACCAGATGGCCCCGAATTCAGGCGCCGCCAGTGCAGGCGTTAATTGTTGTTGGACTTGTGCATCAAGATAAGGCACTAACTTATGCGCCAGACCGCCAATCATCGAAAACCGCGGTGGTTGCAATTCAAAAAGTTTCAGCGCGATTTGATTAATATAGGCAGCACCTTGTTCTATTATTTGCAGCGCAGTGGCATCCCCCTGCTCAGCCGCAACAAAGACTAAAGGTGCATACTTGGCATAAATAGTCGGCGTGGCGTGCATAAAGTGGCTCACGATATCCAGGGTCGCAGTTGAACCGACGGCTTCTGCTAACAAATCGCTGAGCAAGGTTTGTGGTGCCAACTTGTCTTTGTGCAACAGTACATGATGCACCATTTGCATCCCAAACCAGGCTCCGCTGCCATTGTCACCACATGGAAAACCATGACCGCCGATATCCAGCAACTGGCCTTTGACATCAGCCAGACCACAAGACCCAGTGCCGGCAATAATCACCGCACCATCTGCCCCATCATGGGCACCGATGCAGGCGATGTGTAAATCTGTCGTTAGATGAAACGAAGCAAATGGATGTTTCCATTCGGAAAATAATTTGAAGTATTGCGGCATATTCACACCAGCCAACCCCGCCCCCACAATCAACCGGGCCATGTCATTAAATGTCATGCCTGCCGCTGTTAATGCTTGTTGGGTAGCGGTTAAAATCGAATCGGTCGCCACTTTCATACCGCGCAACGGATTCGCGGGTCCACCCAAACCTTCGCCTAACAATTGATTATCAGCAGTAACCAGCACCACACGACACTTGCTGCCACCACCATCAATACCTAGATATAAAGGCCCCTGTTGCCCTGAACTAATACTCATCCACCAACCTCGTTGCATCACTGCTGCTCTTGACAGTACGCTGTCATTTTTTTACTTGCGTACCTGCGCTGGAAAAATGTACATTACCTGAATTGACAGCGTTGTCATTTTTCAGTTCAGCATATAATAATTTTGACAAATAACAAGACCCTTGTTTAAAAATCGAACTGAAAAATGTAATAAAACAACGGAAAATAATAATTAATGTCCTGATTTCAGCAGCTTATCAATTTATCTTTGATTGATTTTGCAACCAACAGCTTGCGACGTCAGGTGTTTAAAACAGTCAGTGTTCGAAAAGAGACACTGACGATTGTCACAGGGGATGTTTGATGAATACAGCTATGACGCGTGTTGCCGCACTGTGTGCCCTATTCCAGAGCCCACTATTACTCGCACATGATTTTTCGCAGCAACAACAATTACACCAATTTGCCAGTCAGGCTAAACTAGAGTTTGCCATTGTAAGTAACTTTCAGCCTGACGGCCCAAAAGGCCTGATTAAACTGGAAAACAGTTCGAACATCGATTTAGCGCCGGGTCGGGGCAACTGGCAGATTTATCTGCATGCGGTTCGAAAGTTGCGCTCGGCTTCTGAAAATGGCCTGATCATTGAACATGTCCAGGGTGATTTGCATCGAATTACCGCCAATACCGCATTTAAAGGCTTAGCTGCCGGCAAACATTTGGAAATACCTTATCTCTCTTCCGGTGCGATGGTTAGCTACACCGATTTTATGCCGCGGGCTTTTATTGTCGCAGGCTCACTGCAGCCAGAATTGTTCGTCAATACCGATACCGAACAGTTAACCCAATTTGTAGCACCAATCAGTAAACCAGAACAACAACTGCGATCGACAGAGCCAAAACCAGATTTATATCCGATTGCCACTGCGAGCAGTCGGTATCAACTGAATCAGTTGGTGAATGAGGGTGATATTTCAGCGCAAGCCGTACAAGACCGGATTATACCGACGCCAAAAAAAGCAGTGTATGGGCGTGGTCGCACTGAATTAACCAGCAATTGGCAGATCAATTTTCAAGGTCGTTTAACCAAGGAAGCTGATTATTTGCAGCAACAATTAGCTGCATCAGGTTTAACCATCAAAAGCCAAAGTGGTGTGAATGAACAACACCAGCAGAAAATCTTGCTGATGGTTGACCCAACAATCAAAGGCGACGAACGTTATCAGCTGGATATCAATGCAGAAAGTATCCTGATCCGCGGCTCTGATAATGCCGGCGCCTTTTATGGCTTGCAGTCATTGTTAAGTTTGTTGCCGGCGCAAGTCGCCAATGGCGTCGCCAGTTTACCAAGAGTATCAGTCGAGGATTCCCCGCGTTATCGTTGGCGTGGCATGCACTACGATATGGCGCGTAACTTTCACGGTAAAGAAGTCACGCTGCGCCTGATCGAACAAATGGCACGCTATAAACTCAACAAATTGCATCTGCATCTGACCGAAGATGAGGGTTGGCGGTTAGAGATCCCTGGCTTGCCGGAACTGACCGATATCGGTGGTAAAAGGTGTTTTGACCTTTCTGAGCAACGTTGCTTGCTGACACAGTTGGGCACTGGCCCACATACCTCGGGCTCGGGCAATGGCTATTACAGCACCGCTGATTTTATTGAAATTCTAAAATTCGCCGCCGCCCGTCATATTGAAATCGTACCGGAAATTGATATGCCTGGCCACGCCCGTGCTGCGATCAAAGCGATGGAAGCAAGATACAAAAAGCTGCAGGCGCAGGGTAAAACTGCAGAAGCTAGTCGCTATTTACTCAGCGATCCGGCCGACAAATCCAATTATATGACGGTGCAAAACTACAACGACAACTCGGTCAACGTCTGCCTGGAATCGACCTACGCTTTTGTTGATAAAGTCGTGTACGAGCTGCAACAAATGTATCGTCAGGCGGGTATTAAGCTCAATACCTACCATATGGGCGGCGATGAAGTTGGAGTCGGCTCCTGGCAAGGCTCACCCGCTTGTCAGGCATTATTCGCCAAAAATCTACCGGCCGTTGCTGGTGTTGCTGATTTAAAACCATATTTTGTCAGCCGTGTCGCCGCCATGCTGAACAGTCGGCAGTTGGCCTTAGGCGGTTGGGAAGATGGCCTGATGTACGATCCGGTGAATCCATTTAACCGCGAACAATTTGCCAATAAAACGGTGTACGCCAATGTCTGGGACAATATCTGGGAATGGGGTGTTGGCGATCGGGCTTATCGACTGGCGAATGCCGGTTATCAGGTTATTTTGTCTCATGGCACCCATCTCTATTTTGACCATCCGCAAGAAGCACATCCGCAAGAGCGTGGTTACTATTGGGCCACCCGCTACAGCGACAGTGCCAGAGTGTTTGGGTATATGCCAGATCAACTGTATGCCAACGCGGACAAAACCCGCGAAGGTGCAGTTATTAATGACTTAGAAGCGCTGGTCGGCCGCGCGTTACCAGCACTGGAAAAGCCTGAAAATATCATCGGTATGCAGGGGCAACTGTGGTCGGAAACGGTCAGAACAGCCAAACAGCTGGAACAAATGATTTATCCACGTCTATTGCCGCTCGCTGAACGCGCCTGGCATGAAGCAAGCTGGGAAGGTAAAGCGGCCGATAGCAAAAGACGTGATGCAGACTGGCAAAGCTTTGCGCGGGTGATGGCAGCGCGTGAATTGCCAAAACTGAGCAAAGCTGGGGTGCAGTATTATCTGCCGCCGCCAGGTGCTGTCGTGATCAATGACGAGCTGAAAGCCAATAGTGCTTTGCCGGGTCTGGTGATTGAATACAGTCTGGATCAAGGCACTAGTTGGTTACCTTATGCTGCAGCAACCAAAGAAGGTATCGCAGTGAAAAGTAATGCCATGGCCGGTGGTAAAGTTTGGTTGCGTACCAAAAGTGTCAATGGCGATGTTAGCCGCGTGACCACCACAGACTAAATTTCTGCCGCCAATTTGGTCTCGACCAGATTGGCGGCAAAGCCTGTCCTATTTTGACTGAAGAATTTGGGCCATCACTGCGGTGGCCCTTTTTGCAGTATGTCCCGTTGATGGATGCTGCCCCTGTTCCGCCAAATGCCTGGCAATATTCTGCACATGAAAATGCTGAATATGCGGCGGATGGTCAATTTGTACTGAAATTGTGGTGCTGCCGCCATTTTCTGATGTGATTATTTCTGACCTAAAACCCCCTAAAGCACTGTTTTCTAAAGCGAGGTTTTCTATAGGGTTGTTGTCCGGAGTGATGGTTTCGGACGCTGTTGTTAACTGTAACGGTGCCTCGTCAAATACAGAAAAACGGATGCTGCCAGCACTGCCGATTATTTCGACTTCATCACGCCGCTTGTCTGCCGCAAAATTCCAGTAACCACTGCCAAATGCTTTGCTGCCATCGGGTTGCGCAGCGAATTGCCAACATGCAGTCACCGCATCTTCTGCCGGGTAAATGCCCTGCTGGTTGAATGCCATTCCTTGCACCTGCGTAATATCACCGAGTAAGAACATCAACAGATCAAGACCATGGCTAGCGAGATCAACAAAATAGCCACCGCCTGCCTGGGCTGGATCTGTCCGCCAGCCAGTTGCCCCAGCAACGTCGGCAGGATTGGGCGACCGACTAAAAGCCCAATGCACATGACGCACCTGGCCAATCAGTCCTTGTTGCAACCATTGTTGTACCTGCAAAAATCTTGGCAGTGAGCGACGATAATAGGCCACAAATAATGGCTTGCTTGCCTGTTCGAACGCAGTAATCATCTGCTGACATTCTGCTTCATCCAGCGCCATTGGCTTTTCCACACAGCAAATTTTACCGGCGGCGGCCACTTTCAGTGCATACAACAAATGGCTGTCCGGCGGTGTCGCAATATAAACAGCATCGATATCGGGATGATTAATCAACGCATCGGCATCGCTAAACCATAACGGCACCTGATGTCTCCTGGCATAATCCTGCGCTTTTGCAGCATCACGTCGCATCACCGCATGCAAAGAAAATCCCGCAGTTTGTTGATATGCCGGGCCACTTTTAATTTCCGTCACGTTGCCGCAACCGATAATCCCCCAACGGATGACGGTGGCTGATGGAATGAAAGATGCTGTATTTGTCAAAATGCCCTCGGTTATTTTTATCAATTTACGCGTGACCAACAGGTCGAACGACATCACTAGCATTAGCCTTTGCTATTTATAACAAAAGGAATGCATCAAGGTCATCGCTTAAATAATGTAACGCCCCCTGACTTTGTCTACAACTCTGGGAAGTTTTCGCCGAAACTTCAGCATAAAAATGAATTTAGCTACGCAATGTTCCGGCCATCGCCCTTTCAATTTTACTCAGCCTCTTATTTTCGACTGAAATTTTACGCAAAAAAACCTTTCCCTTGCCTCGCCTCGTTATTGGGTAAGTAAATGTGGGAAATGCAGTGCAACCAGCATCTATACCCGCTTATCAATAACAAACATTGAAGTAAAAAAATGACCATAAAATAATCATGTGGAATAAGATAGAGCATCTGGAATTCAAACAAATGCAGGGTCATATCAAATATTTATCAAAAAATTATTACTGATTCAGCAATTTATATTTCCAATAAACATATAAATTGAATGTAAGAGATGTAACTTTAAATGAAATAACTTTCAGGAGAAAATAAAAAAGCAGGATACAATAAATGTATCCTGCAAAGACCCTTGGATAAGGATTAGCAAATAAAACACAACATCCGTGTTAGCTGGACAACTATGATCACCAACTACGAACAATCATAGCCGCAGGGAGATACAAGATGGACTGACCCCAGCACGTCGGTGCATCACATCAACATATTAATCACAATTGACAGCGCTGTCACCAAATTTATGCGTTTTTTTTCGCCAATAGATGCTTGGCAAAAATTAACAACATACAACGGGATGACGGTGAAAAAACCATCTCAAATACTAAAGGGTAAGCACATGAAATATATCTATTTAGCAGCCATATTATCAACCAGCACACTGGCTGTTGCCGGTGATCAGGCGGTAAATTGCCGCATGGCAGATCAAGCCGTCAAGTTATATGGTGAGCATCAGGCCAGTTGTTACAGTAACAACCCATACCCGATGCCGAATGTACAACTAAGCCAGTACGTTGCCGAACAAAGTAGCCAATCTGCCGTACTTCGTAGTTTTAATTATCCGTTTCCAGCATCTTGTGTTGTGCAGCTGAACTATTACCGGACTATTCAACAGCAAACTCAGGTCTGTGATTACACACCAGCCGCCCACTTTTATAGCAGCCAATTGAATTATCCGGTTTATGCAACAATTTATACTTCGGACTCAACTGACCGTGATGGCACTATTGTTAAAACAGAATGGCTGTCTGCAGGCAATGTGATCGGCACTGCCAAGTCCTATAGTTTTATTCCACAGACAAAACCTGCGTCATTAACACTAAAAGTAACGGACAATCAGGGATACTCGGATACGGTGAAAGTGTATTGAATAAAAAATATAACTGGATGAATACTCGATCAACAACCTGATGATATCCAACCAACATCATTATCTTGAGTTTAAACTCTATCAGGCATACTATCAGCTATCGTTTTATAGATGGCTGAAAAACAA
>JAHJNE010000546.1 GCA_018820995.1 Gammaproteobacteria bacterium
AGTAAATGCCGGACAACCCCCTCGATGTAATCGTTGCCAAATAAAAATATTCTTTGCCGATTTGATGGCATAGCACGCACCTATTCGCTAAAACGAACGAACAATTCATCATGCTGGCTGGGGGGCTATTCGTTAGAGCTGACGCCTTTCGGCCGCCTAAACGACTAAATTGGAGTGGTTGATGACTGGCGAGGCACCGCGGCCATGTTAAGAGGAAGTGTTAAGAGGAAATGTTTAGAGGAAATGTTTAGAGGAAGCTGTTAGAGAAAGTCTTTAATGAGAATGGTTAAGAAAGATGTAATAGACCTAACCAATCGTTCAGCCGACCTTTTTTTAAAGTGCACATGGTACGACTGAACAACTGTGATTACTGTGGGGCCGGACCGCTACTTTCCCGCTCAATCAATTGAAAAGGAAGGACTTCTTTGCTACGTGTTAACGGTTCCTTTCGGATTTGACTGACCAAAACTTCAACCGCACGGCGGCCCATATCATAAGCGGGCTGATCGACCGTTGTCAGCGGCGGGTCCATAAAAGCTGACACTTTAATGTTGTCAAAACCGACTACGGAAATATCTTCAGGTACCCGTAAACCGTGTTTTTTGATTTCGTGAATAGCACCAATCGCAATATCATCATTAAAACAAAAAATGGCCGTTGGACGCACCGGCTGTTTCAATAATTGCCGTACTCCTTCAATGCCACTTTCGATGCTATAACTACCACCGGCCAGCATTTCGTCCGGCAATGGCAAATTCTCTTCCTGCAACACGCTACGAATGCCTGCCAATCGCTCGCGATATATTTGACTGCTGATCTGACCAACAATGGCGGCAAACTTCTGATGGCCATAACCGACCAAATGATGCGCCAGGGCACGGCTTGCAGCATAGTTATCCAATTCAATCACCGGATACTTGCGCTCCCCTTCAATCCGTTCGCAGACACTTACCATCGGAATATTATCTGCTAATTCAGCATCTTGCGGTGCGAATGGAAAAGAATGGTCCAGCTGAATCAAACCATCCGCTCTGTTGCTTAGCACCATGCCGGCATATTCATGCTCGCGCCGGCTATCACCTTGGGTATCACCCAACAACACCGAATAGCCTTTTTCCTGCGCCGCTTGTTCAATACCACCAATAATCCGTAGAAAAAACGGGTTGGTCAGATTGGGAACCAGCACCACAATTGAATTTGATTTACCACTTTTCACGCTGCTGGCCAGCCAATTCGGCCGATAGCCCGCTTGTTTCACGGCCTGCATCACTTTTTCGCGGGTCGCAGCGGTGACTTGCTCCGGTGATTTTAACGTCCGCGACACGGTCGCAGTGGATACACCGGCAAGCTCACTTACCTTTTTGATATTGGTCATTTGTTATTTGGGATCCCAGAGCCAAAGGCTTGACTGATGTCAGGTCGGATAATGCCGGAAATGACCAGTCATACGCCACAAAATAGTAGCACTAAGCGATATATTCCCACTCCTTTCTGACAATAGCAAGTGCAATGTAATCGATGACAAAAGCCGCAATTTTTATGACTTCTGGCGGATTAAAGCCCGAATAATGGCCTCTGGAACAACCAGTGAATTATTTCTGGACAATTTCAAATGTAATCGATTACAGTAAATTCCAGCCCCTTCAGCATTGTGCTTGTGCTCGCTGCATTTGCGCAAATTTTAGCGGAACGCCGAACCTGATGATTATAAAAAATAGTTTAAATTCAAAGGCCTTACTAGCCGCTAGTGCCATAAGCCTTAGCTTGTTGGCTGGCTGCGACTTTGCAGGTAATCGCCAAACTTCAAGCGAACCAAGCCAAGCTTCTGCAGCCCCTGCTGTAGCAAGAAGTGCTGAAACTGGTGCTAACATTGCTACGCCCGCCACAATTGCCCCTCAGACCACTCCCGATTTGGTGCAACATGTGAATACCCTGATGGGTACTGATTCAAGTTTTGAACTGTCTTATGGTAACACCTATCCGGCGGTCGCCCAGCCCTGGGGCATGAACTTTTGGACGCCGATGACCGCGCCAATGGGCGATGGTTGGACTTACAAGTACGACGACCACAAAATCCGCGGCATCAAACAAACACATCAACCCAGTCCCTGGCTGAATGACTATGGTGCTTTTTCGCTAATGGCGGTGACCGGCAAACTGAAATTTCAGCAAGACGAGCGCGCTTCCTGGTTTTCGCATAAAGCCGAAACCGCTAAACCGCACCACTACTCGGTCTATCTGGCGGATTATGATGTGACTGCCGAAGTGACACCGACCGAGCGCGCGGCGCAGTTCCGATTCACTTTTCCAAAAACTGACAGCACAACCGGCCTCGCCTACATCATTTTGGATGCGTTTGATAAAGGCTCCAAAGTGACCATTTTGCCAAAAGAGCGCAAAATTGTCGGTTACGCTCGCAATAACCATGGCGGTGTGCCAGCCAATTTCCATAACTACTTTGTGCTGCAGTTTGATAAAGACTTTACCCTGACACACAGCTGGCAAGATGACTGGAAGCTCAACGAGAATCAGCTTAGTAGCGAAGGTCAGCATGTTGGAGCCATCATCGGTTTTGCCACGGCTAAAGGCGAACAAGTCCATGTCAAAGTGGCGTCGTCTTTTATCAGCCCGGCGCAGGCAGAGCTGAATTTACAACGGGAAATTGGGACCGACAGTTTTGCCCAAACCGAGCAAAAAGCGCATCAGGTATGGCAACAACAGCTCGCCAGAATTGATATTCAGCAAGGTGAATTAGACCAGATCCGGACGTTTTACTCGTCGTTATATCGGGTGCTGTTATTTCCACGGAAATTCTATGAACTGGACGCCAACAATCAAATCGTGCACTACAGTCCGTACAACGGTGAAGTACTGCCCGGTTATATGTTCACCGACAACGGTTTTTGGGACACATTTCGCGCCGTCTTCCCATTTTTTAACCTGATGTACCCGGAATTAAACAGCGAGATCATGCAAGGCCTGGTCAATACCTACCAAGAGTCGGGTTGGTTGCCGGAGTGGGCCAGCCCGGGTCATCGCGGGGTGATGATTGGCTCCAACTCAGCGATTAATATTGCCGATGCTTACCTCAAAGGCGTGCGTGGTTTTGATATCGAAACCTTGTATCAGGCGGCGAAGAAAAATGCCGAAGTGGAAGCGGGTCGACCTGTGTCTTCTGTCGGTCGGGAAGGTTTAAGTTATTACAACAGCTTAGGCTATGTGCCTTACGACGTGGGCATTCATGAAAATGCCGCCCGCACGTTGGAATACGCTTTTGCCGATTTTAATTTGTCTCAGTTGGCCACCGCCTTGGGCAAAACCGACGACGCAAGGCTGTTTCGGCAACGATCGCAAAACTATCTGAAACTGCTGGACCCAGAAACCAAATGGATGCGTGGCCGCAATAAAGATGGCAGCTTCCAAAGCCCGTTTAACCCACTGAAATGGGGTGATGCGTTTACCGAAGGCAACAGTCTGCATTACAGCTGGTCGGTGTTTCATGATATTGCCGGTCTGCAACAAGGTATGGGCGGCGACGATGTGTTC
>JAHJNE010000060.1 GCA_018820995.1 Gammaproteobacteria bacterium
GTGATTGGCATGGCTAACAATGTGCGTTTCTCAAGATGGAGTAATTACATGCGATTGATCCTGACCAATCTGAAACACTTTTTCAGTACTTTACTACTGCTCACTCTAGTGGGGCTTGGCCTTGCCAGCTATTTTGGCATCGATATCGATTACGGCGACGACATGCGGGCGTACAAAGTCGGCGAAGAAGGTCCGCATGTGTTTTATCAGGGTGACCAGTTATTGGTGCAACATATCCGTGGTGATGGCAAAACCGGTTTTTTTGTCGAGCAGCAGACCATTCCCGCCGGGCAGAAAATAAAAACCGAGGTTTATTTTCCACTGGAAGATCAAACCTTTGCGCTTGATGTGTCCAGTCAGTTCCACTCACCGGCGGTGACTTATCAAGATGCAGAGCCGATGCTGGTGTTGTCTGATTTCGAAAGCTCTTTTAAAACCTTCCGTGATTTTTTAATCACACATAAGGTGATCGATTCCGGTCTGAACTGGACTTTTGGCCGTGGACATTTGGTGCTGGTGGGCGATTTTGTCGACCGCGATGTTTCAACCACCCAGTTGCTGTGGCTGATTTATCAATTGGAACAACGCGCAGCCGCTGCCGGTGGTCATCTGCATTTTATTATCGGAAATCATGAGATTAAAAATCTACAGGGCGATTTTCAGAGTGCGGCTAAAAAATACTTGTTTGTCGCAACTGTGCTCGGACAGTCGCAAGCCGCGTTATTTGGCGACAACGCTTTGCTTGGCCGCTGGTTAGCCAGCAAAAATGCCCTGGAGTTAATTAACGGTCATTTGTTTGTGCATGGTGGTTTGCATCCAAAGCTGGCAACAATGGACTTAAATTTACAGCAACTCAACGACCAGATCCGCGCCAATTACCGCAAGGGTTATTTCCCAACGCCAACACAAGGTGATGAAGAATATTTGTTTTCGACCCGGCTTGGGCCGTCCTGGTATCGCGGTTATTTTGACGATTCACTGACTCAGGCTGAAGTCGAAGCGCCGCTGCAAAAATTTGGTGCTACCGCTGTGGTGGTGGGTCATACCCCACAGTGGCGGGTGAAAAAACTGTATCAAGGTAAAGTGCTGGCAATTGGCATCAAACATCCGCGCGACTATCGCGGCAGTATTCCGCCGCGCAGTTCGGAAGGCTTGCTGATCAAAGATGGCGTCTATTACCGGTTAACTGACGATGGCAGTCAGCACTTGCTATAGTGTTTTGGAAAAACAGTGTGGGCATGCGTCAGCTCTTTCTCAGAAGTCCGCTGGCGCAGCTTGCCATTGTCCGTCACGTAAAAAACCAAGTTGTCGAACACCAGACAAGGTGGTATTCGCCGGCAGGTAAGCGATGGCTGACGGATTAAGCCGTACTTGTCGCAGGAGCTGTTCAGGTGAAGCAAACGTCAGGTTCGTGGCGTTGCCGGTAAAGACCAGACGTGACCAATAAGATTGATATTGGTTGGCCGTCAGATTCATCAGCTCTAAACAAAATTGCTGATGTTCCGCAGAAGTCCGCGGTAAATGTAGCAATATCGCGGCATGACCGTCGTCAAAAGCGGCTGTTTTATTTAAATACAACTGCAGTAACAAATTCTGATCCATCATACTTTGATTTTTAGGATGCACCACTACTACAAAATCTGCTGCAGTAACCGCTGCCGCTGACAGAAATAAGGGTAACAAACCGCAGAAGCAGCAACTGATGAACCAGCGACGAATCGGGATGCGATTAGAATACAAAATCCACCCCCAGCGAAAATCCTTTAAAAGTTCCGATATTTTCCAGGCGATGGTGGCCACGAAACAAGTCGGCTTTCAGGCATAGTCCTGGTTGCAGATCATAACGCAACGATAGCACTTGCATCCGGTAGTCAACATTATTCAGAGCCTGTGCGAATCGAGCGCCGATCTGTCGTAGCACAGGATCAGTGGTTTGACGTAATACAGCTAAATTATGTGGATTTTCGGTGGCGCGTTCATGGTGCAACGACAGAATGTAGGGATCAAAACGGTACGACAAAGCCAGATATTCAGAGGTTGATGCTGCATCCGCGCTATCATTAATACCATAACGAGCGTGCTCGCCTTCCAGTTTCCAAGCCTGCTGTTGCCAGCGAAAACCAACAAAAGTGTACTGGGCATTTTTATTAAAGTTTAGCCCTGACAAAAAATTCTGTTGTTCTATCGCGCTGGCGCCAGAAGCCAGTACTGCGGGTAACACCCGGCTATTAATCAGGACTTCATTCAGTTGACTGCCATCGGTTTTGGCTCGAATACCTCCGGTGAACAGCTGCAGATTTTGATAGTTGAGTTCCAGTCGGAAATTTTTCATTTGATGAAGTTTAAGTTCAATTCCGCCCGGCAATTGGTTTTTAAACACTTGCCCTTTGAAGTCGGTCAGTTGCAGCAAATAATTCAGACTGAAATCCTGGTAAATCTGTTGCCCCTCAAACGCCACACCATCAGCGACTTCAAAATCAAAACGGTAATAAACAGCTTTAGGTAACCGGGAATAGTCATGGGCGTACCCAATATATTGCACATCAGACTGGGCAAATAACGGCACCGCCAAACGACCAAATTTGATCTTATGATTCGGGTTAAGTTGATACTTCACAAAGGCCAGACTGACTTCAGGCTTATAGTCAGCCACTGCTTTTCCGATGAGTTGTAGGGTATAACTTAAATCATTATCAGACTCGGCCTGCAGTTGCAGTCCAAACAGGGTGTCGTCGGCAAAACTCAATCCATCGTCATTATAGAACTCAACTAACTTCGGATTGTCTTTTGATGGTATTAGTTTTCCCATGCGGACAGAACCAAAACCGTTGACAGAAATGGGCTGTTGCGCCTGAGCTACGTTGAATAGGTTGCAGGCGAATAAGATGGATAACAGACCATTTTTAAGCCGGAATTTGGATTTCAAATCGGGTTCCTTCTTGCAGCTGGCTTTGGACTCGAATTTGCCCATTTAAATTCGAACGCACGATACGATGCACAATAGCGAGCCCTAAACCACTGGTGCCGACACCAAGTTGTGTGGTGTAAAAAGGGTCAAATACATGTTTTTGCTGCTCGGGCTCCATACCTTGTCCACCGTCGGTACACACCAGCCATATAAACTGGTCTTTTTGGTATAACTCCACCTGACAAAATCCTTCTTCACCGTGCGGGTAAGCATGTTGAATGACATTTGAGATCATGGCGGACAATGCTTGGTGGAATAACCCCGGTATACTGACCAGCATAATGTGCGGTTGTAATTGGGTCTGCAATTGAATGTGCGCGTTGGCAAGCTGAGGTTGCAGGCTTTGCAACACATCGGCCAGATACGCAGATAAATCAAAGTTACGCTCGGCCTCTGTGCTGTGTTCTTTGGCTAACAATTTAAAATTAGTGATCAGTTGGGATGCCCGGTCGGCGTTGTGGGTGATCAAGGTTGCGGCTTCCAGTAACGAAGTCACATTGGCTTGTAGTGTTTGCCGTGTCAGTTGACCTGCTGTCATATCTTGCTGAATCCTCCTCAGTTGTTCATGCATACAGGTGATACTCGTCACGATAATACCAAGGGGTGTATTCACTTCATGGGCTACACCTGACACCAAAGCGCCTAAAGACGCTTGTTTTTCCGACTGTAGCAATGCGTCTTGGGTTTGTTTCAGATGATATAACGCTTGTTCGGTTTTTTCTTTGGCGCTAAGTAATGCCGTTTTTGACTGCAGTATTTGCTGCATATCGTCAGAGAGTCGATCTGATAATGCCACCATACAAGCAGCAACTTCTTCAAATTCATCATTCAGACCAAGCAGTGGGTTTTGTACTGTTTCAGTTTTATTTTGAATAGCTTCCATCAATGCTAAATGTAGTTTACATAAAGGGCGTAACACCAAAATATGCAGTGTAAATGACAGCCCGATACCGAGTAACACCAGCATAATCAAGAGTTCACTAAACTGGCGCTTTAGTTGTTGCATCAGTTCTTGGTGAATATAGGCCACGCTATCGATGATCTGCAGCTCACCAATCTGCTCTTGTTTGCCGGCAATGGTCAGATATAACGGCTGGCTGTTCCCTGCAGTCGCCGGCACTGACTGCGATGTGCCTGTAGGCAATATCAACTGATGCTGCTGTAAGTCACTGACGACAAAACCGCTGATAGCCGGATCATTAAGATAAGGACTAAGTAAGACTTCGAGGGATCCCGGATTAAAATTCCAAACATCAATCGCGATGGTCTGACCGATGGTTGTTTGCAATTGTTGCAACTGATGTTGATGGGCTTGTTGTAGCTTTTGTGAATTCGTGAGCCAATAAAAACCGGACATCAGCAACTGGCAACTGACCAAAATCACTGTAATCACCACCAGTAACTTTCCGGTTAGTTTGAGTCTGAAACCTGAGGCTGAATCGGATGCCATACCGCGAGAACTCCCTGAACACACAAAACTTTATGTTGCTGTTCAAAAGGATAGCAGGGAAAAATCGGAAGGACACCTTCGGTTGCGAATGTTGAAAAAGCGAGGCTTTTGTAACGAGGGGGGTCGTCAGTGACGACAGAAACAGGCAAGCAACTGAGCTGTATTAATACCAGTTCAGTTGCCACTACATGTCGACCTATCTTATAGGGGATAGGATGGGGCGATTCACTTCATCGGGCTTATGCCAGTGCAGGATAGTCGGTATAACCTTCTGCACCTGATGCATAAAACAACTCTTTGCGTGGAGGATTCAGCTGCGCATCCACTGCCAGCCGCGCCGGTAAGTCTGGATTGGCAATAAAAGGGATGCCAAAAGCAACAGCGTCTGCTTTGCCCTCAGCCAGCCATTGGTTCGCCTGGTCTTTGCTGAATTTTTCATTTGCAATCACCACACCACCAAATTGTTGTTTCAGCATCGGGGTTAAGCTGTTGTCAGCCGCATGTTCCCGGGTCGAAATAAAGGCGATTTTACGGGCACCCAGTTCACGAGCGACATAACCGAAAGTCTCTGCCGGTTGGCTGTCGCCCATATCATGGGCGTCCATTCTTGGTGCTAAATGCACGGCAACGCGATCTTTGCCCCAGACATCAATACAGGCATCTGTGACTTCCAACAACAAACGGGCACGGTTTTCCAGAGAACCACCATAGTTGTCGGTGCGTTGATTGGTACTGTCTTGCAGGAACTGGTCAAGTAAGTAGCCGTTGGCGCCGTGTACATGAACACCGTCGAATCCTGCCGCTTTGGCATTGATGGCGCCTTGACGGTATGCCGCAACCACTTCAGAAATTTCTTCCAACGTAAGCGCTCTTGGGGTTTCAAAATCTTTGATTGGCCGTACTAAACTGACATGGCCTGCGGGTCTCACCGCACTTGGGGCGACTGGCTGAGCACCATTTAAATAGAGCGGGTCGGAAATCCGGCCAACATGCCACAGTTGCAGGAAAATCAGGCCACCTTGCTGATGTACGGCTTCAGTCACACCTTTCCATCCAGCAACTTGTTCATCAGACCAAATGCCTGGGGTATCCGGGTAACCAACACCCATTGGGGTGACTGAAGTCGCTTCCGTTAAAATTAAGCCGGCACTGGCGCGCTGACGATAATAATCAGCCATCAGTGCATTTGGAACCCGTTCCACGCCGGCGCGGCAGCGGGTGAGTGGCGCCATGATGATCCGGTTTTTTGCCGTTAAATCACCGAGTTGAATAGGGTCAAATAAAGTTGCAGTGTTCATGATAGGGTTACTCGTGGTTGATGTTCAGTGAAAAAATCCAGTTACAGTTACAGTTGCTGCTGCAAGCGTGTCAAAAACGCTTGGATAGCCACTTCATCTCTGGAGAAAAAATTCCATTGGCCGACTTTTTTGCTGCTGATAAATCCAGCGCGCTGCAAAATTGCCAGATGATTGGACACAGTGGACTGTGATAACCCGGTTTTTTGATCAATCTTGCCGGCACAAACGCCAAAAGATAGTGGGTGCTCTTGATCGGCAAAATACTTTTCCGGCTGTTTCAGCCAATTCAGAATGTCGCGCCGCACAGGGTGCGATAAGGCTTTAATCATTTCGTCCAGTTCGTGATTGCTCATGGTATGGCTACTCAGTTTTTACTATATATCTTTATATTGCGATTAATCGAAATATATATCGTAAATTAACGATATGCAATAAGTGAAATTGAATTAAATTCTAAGCTATTGTTTTTATGAACAATAAAAATCTGTTGCCGGGTCGTCGCTTGTTGTACTTCGGCCGAATTGGGGGCAATGCTTAAAAACAAAAGTTTATGGTGCGATATGGTTGGTGCGACTGCCTGATATTGATACAAAAGCTGTTAGGCAGCGTATAACTGTGGAATGGCATTCCTGGAGTTTCTGATGAATAAAACTAGCTTGTTGGCGGTAAGTTGCCTTGTTGTTTCCGCTTGTACTGGCATTCCTGACGGAGTCACGGTGGTCAAACCCTTTGATTTACCGTCTTATCTGGGCACCTGGCATGAAGTGGCGCGGCTTGATCACCGCTTTGAGCGAGGTTTAACACAGGTCACCGCCGAATACAGTCTGAACGCGGATGGTTCGGTGAAGGTCTTGAACCGCGGTTACGCAACAGAAGATGCCCAGTGGCAAGAAGCCGAAGGGGTGGCGAAGTTTGTTGATTCTCCAAACCAAGGGCGGTTAAAAGTCTCATTTTTTGGGCCTTTTTACGGCGCCTACAATATTGTCAAATTAACCCCCGATTACAGCATGGCGCTGGTGGTTGGCCCAGACTTAAGCTACGGCTGGTTGCTAGCAAGAAGCCAGACACCTGATGCTGAGCAGTGCCGGCAGTTTTATCAGGCAGCCGCGGACATTGGTATTCCTGATCAAGAGTGGATTAAGCTTATTCCTTGTCAGGCAGGTTAAGTAGATGCAGTTTTTTGCATATAACTGTCTGTCCTTTGTGCCGGATCAAAGTTAGTGAGAGTGATTGGCCTATAGTTTAGTGACCCCATTTGACTGTAGGTGAACCTATGACGGGTTCGACGCCACAAATGCATCATTCTCCAGAACCAGAGCCAGAACCAGAACAGCGACCAGCAAGGCCGCTGATATTTTGGTTAAAGTTGCTGATGGTGACTGGGATCTGTTTTATTTTACTCGGCCATTACCTGTGGGTCGGGCTTGATCTGCCAGCGACGATGGGCGTGCCAGGGATTATCATCGTCGCCGGTTGTTGTGCCTTCGGCTTGATCCTGTCGCTGCCGACGAAAATATATCTGACATTATTACTGATGGAACGGGAAGCTGTCGTACCGGCTGGCGTTCAGTTAGCTGCAGTCCGGTGTAACAAAGCCGGAAGTTCAAATAACGACGCCACTTGATAGGTAGGGGAAATTCCAGCGGGCAGCGGCTGTGCTGTGACATTGAGCCAACAACTGGCAATTCCGGCGTTTTGCGCACCCAACACATCCGAGTGTGGATTATCGCCAACCATCAGAATACTATTTTTATCCGGTCGCCCTAATTGCTCAAATGCATGCTGAAAAATTTGCGGATCAGGTTTGGCGACGCCAATTTGTTCAGAAATAACCAGCGGGTCAAATAAATCCGCGACACCACAGTGTTCTAGTCTGGCTTGTTGCATCGCAGTAAAACCATTGGTAATGATGCCGAGTCTGGCTTTGCCCTTGAGGAATTCCAGTAATTCGCGTGCGCCTGGCAATAACGTGCACAAGGTCGCCATCGCTTGTAAAAATTCATTGTTCAGCTGCAAAGCACTGACGCCAAGAGTTGCCGCATAAGGCTCAAACCGTCGTTGCTGCAAATCGCTGGCGCTGATCTGGCCATTTTGATATTGCTGCCATAGCGGCAGATTCAGTTGTTGATAACGCTGAAATTCCGCCGGGTCAAACGCGAACTGATACTGACTAAACATCTTTTGCAAACCACTAAAAGCGTCAAAATGAAACAAGGTGTCGTCTGCGTCAAACAAAATATGGTCATACTTCAGCATGGTTTCTCCGGTATTCGTTGTTATAGCCAGCGGTGAGTTGCCAGTGTGCATTATGCCAGAAAGCTGCTGGCGGATGGACTTGAGATGGGGTCAGAAGTTGCTACAATAGGTTGAATCTTTAATGGAGGACGTGATGAAGAAAAGTAAAGTGGATCAACAAGCCGGTGCGGTAGAGCATGGCCGTGGCACTATCGCTCATAATGCGCTCGAAGCATTGGTGACCAGCGTGGTATTTCGCTGCAAGGTCGAAAAACCGAAAAAAGGCAAAGGCTCATATAGCCGCAAACAAAACCGTCAGGGGCACTTACAGGGTGCCCCTGATGCATTTTGGGCCATGAGAAAATCTGGTTTGTAAGCAGCGCGTCCCTCATCCCTGCCGTCATCTCCGCCGTTCGTCCATTGCCTGTGTACCAGCAACACCCGCCTCAGTTGTTCATTGTTTAAAGCTTTCAGAATATGATGCTAGTCAAGAGCTTAGTGGTCAGCCGTTTGCTTCGCAGTTACCGATTGTATTCATTGTCTGCTGTTGATAGGCTCGTTGGACAGCTGATGTCGGCATTCTGCGAATGACCGGCGCAAAAATTCGCTCATAACAGGTTAAAAGGATTTCCCGATGTCATTACCCGATCAAATTAATTACCTCGAACTGCCCAGCTTGGATCCAGAGGCGAGTAAA
>JAHJNE010000547.1 GCA_018820995.1 Gammaproteobacteria bacterium
AGCCAGCAACTTCACCAACACTGGACACAATTAGGTTGCCGTCACTGGCAATTCAGCGCCAGTGCGCCATTACTCGACCAATTTAGCCGGAGGCCAGATGGCGAATTTGAACGCCGCTAATCCGAATGGAGCGAACACAACACCAGTCAGCCCACCACTGCCCGGCCTTGCGGACATTCAGGAACCTTTGTTGGCCAATGATTGGTATTTTGCGCCCATTTGGTCTTTGTTACTCCTACTTATCCTTGTGCTGACGATAGCCGCTGGCTGCCGCTGGTGGCGTTACTATCAAGCGCAAAAACCGGTGAAATATGCGTTGGCCGAACTTGGCGCATTAGATTTAACGGCACCAAACGCGGCAGAAATGATCACAACCCTCATGAAAAGACTGATATTGACTCAAGCACCTGCGCATCCTGCGATCACCATGAACGGGAAACCGTGGCAACAATTTTTAACTTCCAGCATGCCGCCGAACGCGCTGCCTGCAGAGCCACTGCCAGACTTATTGGCGTTGCATTATCAAAGCGCTCCGGCCGAAGCTGACATTCGCCGCTATGCCTCTTTTGCTGCTACATGGTTAAAACGCGTCAAATTGACCAATTCAGGAGCTGCGAATGCTTGAATTTAGTTGGCCTTGGTTGCTTGTCTTACTGCCACTGCCATGGTTTCTGAAAAGTCGTCAACAAAATGCAGCTGCCAGCCTGCTATTGCCACCATTGGTTAAAGTCGCGCAACAACATGCACTGCGTCAGACCCATCAGCAGAAACCAAAACAATGGTTGCTATGGCTGATTTGGGTCTTACTGCTGCTTGCGGCCTGTCAGCCTAAATGGTTGGGCGAACCGGTGAGCATGCCGCAACAAGGCCGCGATATGATGCTCGCTGTCGATTTGTCGGGTTCAATGAATATCAGCGATATGGTGATTGACGGTCAGGCATTTAATCGTCTAGATGCGGTGAAATATGTACTCGGTCAATTTATTGAAAAACGCCAGGGTGACCGGCTTGGGCTGGTGCTGTTTGCTGATGCGGCTTATCAACAAACACCCCTCACATTTGATCGGAAAACCGTGCAACAAATGCTGGAGGAAGCGGTGCTGGGGCTGGTCGGTCAGCGGACCGCAATCGGTGAAGCGATTGGCCTTGCCGTGAAAAGGTTTAACACCTATCAAAGCTCAAACAAAGTATTGATTTTACTCAGTGATGGTGCAAATACCGCGGGTAATATCCAACCACGCGAAGCATTAAAGTTGGCGAAAGCTGCAGGTGTCAAAATCTATACGGTCGGTGTTGGTGCGGAACAAATGGTACAACAAGGTATTTTCGGTCCTCAGCTGGTCAATCCATCCGATGATTTGGACGAAAAACTGCTCACTGAATTGGCCACCGAAACCGGCGGCCGTTATTTTCGGGCCCGTGATTTAAAAGAACTCGCCCAAATTTATCAGTTACTTGATCAATTAGAACCAATTGAGCGTGATCAACTGACCTACCGGCCACAACAAAGTCTTATCCATTGGCCGTTAGCTGGGGCTTTGTTTTTAATCAGTCTGTTGTGGATGTGGCAATTGCCATGGGCACAATGGCGTAGCGGGAGGACTTCCTGATGCTCGCTGACTTTCATTGGTTAAGACCTGTCTGGTTGCTGTTGCTGCCTTTGGTTAGCCTATTGTGTTTTCTAGCGTGGCGTTTTAGACGCGAACAAAGCCCTTGGCAACAATTGTTAGCTCCTCATCTGCAACAAACGTTGATCGCAACGGAACAACAAGGCAATCAACGAAAACCATTTATCATCGCCTGGCTGACTTTATTGTTGTTGGTTACCGCGGCAGCGGGTCCGAGTGTTAACAAATTGCCACAACCGGCGTTTCAATTGCAACGAGCAACGGTATTGGTACTCGATATGTCCCTATCGATGCTAGCCACAGATGTGAAACCAAATCGCGTGACACAAGCCCGATTTAAAGCGCTCGACTTTGCTTCCCAGCTAAATGAAGGTGAACTGGCACTTTTGACCTTTGCCGGGGATGCTTATGTGATTTCTCCATTAACCCCTGATCATAATAATATCAAGCTGTTACTACCTGATTTAAAACCTGAAATTATGCCGGTCCAGGGATCTGATGTAAAAAGTGCGCTGAACTTAGCTGCACAACTACTACAACAAGCAGGTTATCCCAAAGGCGATATCATTTTGATTTCCGATGGTTTTAGCGCGGAACACTTTATGCAGCTTCGGCCAATGCTTGATGATTTCGACTATCGAATCTCAGTATTAGCAGTCGGCACTGCCCAGGGTGCCCCCATCCAACTCAGCTCAGGCGAACTGCTCAAAAATGAACGTGGCGGCATTGTGATCCCCAAAGTACCTTTAACGCAGTTAAAAGAACTGGCGAAATTAACGGGTGGTGTTTATGTCCAGAACAGCTTTGACCAATCGGACGTTAAAGCATTGTTAGCCCAAGCCCCGTTGGAACTGGCAGATCAAACCAAACCTAATAGTGAGTTGTCAGGTGATACCTGGCAGGATGCCGGCGTTTATTTGTGCTGGTTGTTATTGCCGTTGGCACTTTGGCTTGGAAAACGAAGTTCTGTTTTTTTGCTGCCAGCGTTACTATTATTGCCCCCACCCTCGCAAGCTTTTGATTGGCAGGACCTACTTCAAAGTCGGCAGCAACAAGCGCAACAGGCTTACCAGCAAAAAGATTATCCCAAAGCGATTGAGAAGTTTGACCAATCAATTTGGCAAGGAAACGCGGCTTATCGCGCCGGCGATTACGCCAGTGCTGAAAAATTCTACCGCGACGATCACAGCGCCAACGGATTTTTTAATCTAGGCAACAGTTTGGCACAACAACAAAATTATCAGGACGCGCTGGCAGCTTATGAAAATGCTGCCAAAGTGGCACCCGACCTTGCAGGTGTGCAGCAAAATATAGAATTGATGAAAAAGTTACTGCAACAACAAAAAGAGCAGGAACAACAGCAACAAGGCAAGGATGGCAAGTCTGAAAAGAATGATGATCAAAATCAGCAATCAGATCAGCAGCAAAACCAAGAAAAGTCCGAGGAACAAAACTCAGATCAGGACTCGAAAAATAACGATCAGCAAAATAGTCAACAACAAGACGGGCAGCAACCGAATGGCGAGCAGCAAGATAAAGAATCGGCCAGCAACTCCCAGGATGAAGCTAGCAAAACCGATGCCGAACAGAATAAAGAAAAATCACAACAAAAAATGACCGAAGCTGAGCAAACACCAGAAACAGAAGGTGGTGAACAGCAAAAAGCGATCACTGAAGCCTGGCCAAATGCCACGCCTGAACAAAGCCAGCAATTAGATGGTTTGATGCGCAAAGTGCAGGACGATCCCTCTTTATTACTGCGAAATAAAATGCTGCAAGAATATCAAAAACGCCGCCAGCAACGATTACCAAAAGGAGTACAGGAAGAATGGTAACAAATAGCAAATTTCAATGGCGACTACAACACCGTCACCAATTGCTGGGCCTGCCATTATTAAGTTTTCTGCTGGTGATTGTGTTGCAATGTTTCAGTACTGCGGCATTAGCGGCGACCAGTCTTCGGGTGAGCGTCGATAAAAACCCGGTTATGTTGGGTGAAGAGCTTCGTCTAACGGTGCAAATTGATGAAAAAGTAAGTAGCGCGGCTATCGATTTTGGTGTGTTGGAGCAAAATTTTCAGGTTGGGCCGCCATCGATTAGCCAAAGTATGCAAATCATCAATGGTCAATCAAGTCAGAGCACAATTTGGCAACTGAGTTTATTTGCAAAAAACACCGGTAAATTTGAAATCCCTGCGTTTAATGTCAATAACGTCACTAGCTCACCGATCGCGATTGAAGTCATTCCGGATAGCCATACTGATGACAATGCTAAAGTGTTGTTCATCGAAAGTAGCCTTAGTCAAACCGAACTTTATGTACAGCAAATGGCTTACTACGAAGTTAAAATCTACTTTAGCGGCGATTTACAACGTGGCAGCTTAAGTAAACCAGAATTGCAAAGTACGACCCTTGAGCAAATTGGCAAAGACATCGAAGGTTCTGAACTGGTCAATGGTGTGCGCTATCAAACGATCACCAGACGTTTTAGCCTGATCCCGCAACAAAGTGGTGATTTTAAGTTAGAAGCGCCATTTTTTAATGGTGAAATGATTTACAACAATAATTCGCCTTACAATTATTTCGCAAAAATGAAAACTGTATCGGCACAAGGCCAACCAGTTTCATTTACAGTAAAGCCAATGCCAGCTGGTTTTAAAGGCGATTGGTTGGTTTCAGAACTCGTTGCGCTCACCGAAGAATGGACGCCGCCAACAGATCAACTGGTGCAAGGTGAACCTGTGACCCGCACCATCACCCTCACGGCACTGGATTTAGCCGATCATCAGCTACCCGATTTACAGATTGAATTACCGGCGGGTGTCAATAGTTACGCTGAGCAACCACAAGCGAAAAAAGCAGAGCGAAATGGTCATGTTGTCGCACAAAAAATTTTTACTTCAGCAGTAATCGCCACCCAAAGTGGCGAGTTAAAACTTCCTGCGGTCCGGCTGCCTTGGTGGAACAGTAAAACAAATCAACTCGCTTATGCTGAATTGCCTGAACGGACCTTAACTGTTGCTATGAATCCAAACCAGACCACCCAAGTTCCTGCGCCCGCAACTGCTGTGCCTGGCCCGGCAGAAGAAAAGGTGCAATCTGCCACTGAAGCCTTAGGGCCATGGCAGTGGAATTATTTATCATTCGCTTTA
This sequence comes from Gammaproteobacteria bacterium, assembly GCA_018820995.1. GTDB lineage: Bacteria > Pseudomonadota > Gammaproteobacteria > Enterobacterales > Alteromonadaceae > Pararheinheimera. The sequence goes on from JAHJNE010000547.1 coordinate 4,780, forward strand.
TTGATGTTATGGCTATGTACTGCTGTTTTAGCTGTATTTTGGCGATTACAAAACAGCACACGGCTGCCCAAAAAACCGGTGACAACCTCGCCACTCGCCGGTGAAGTGAAATTTAATTCAAAAAAATTCAAAGCAGCCTGTCTTTCGAATGACAATACGATCGCCAGTCAACAATTATTACGCTGGGCATCACAGCAGATCCATCCAGAAATCAGTCAATTGCCGGAGTTAATCAAAGCTTTGCCTGAATGTAGCTTACGTCAGGAAACCGAGAAATTGGCCTATCAAGCTTATCAGGCGTTGCAAATCCCTTGGCAAGGGCAGCTTTTATTTGAAGCCTGGTCAAAGTATAAACATCTTCAGCAGTTAGATAGCCCGACACTGCTTAAACCACTGTATCCGGAATAATCTGAGCATAAAACGGCGTGTCGATCCAAAGGTCTTTTCCTTTTTTTAAACATGCCGTTTTATGTGTAACGCTTATAAATTAACCACCAGCAGATATTTTTTAAATTTTGCACATATATTTTGTAATCTCCGGTCTTTTGCAGTAATACCCTAGCCACTTGTGACAATTGGATATCAATGAGCAATAAGCAAATTAGATATGAAGCCTTAGTGCGGGCCTTTCACGCCGATTTGTATCGTTATGCCTTTTGGTTAACGAAACAACGCACTGTTGCGGAAGATCTGGTGCAAGAGACATTTTTGCGAGCCTGGAAGAACTTAGACAGCTTGCAAGACGCCGCAGCAGCAAAAGGCTGGTTAATTACCATTCTCAGAAGAGAAAATGCCAGGCGGTTTGAGCGTAAACAGTTTGATTATCAGGATTTTGATCAGGATTGGTTGGAAGATGAGCATACCGCCGGGCCAGAGCAACATGCTGAGAACCATCAACTACATCAGCATATTGCCAATCTATCCGAAGAATACCGGGAGCCACTAGTGCTGCAGGTGCTCTTTGGTATGACAGGTGAAGAAATTGCACAAACTTTAGAGTTAAATCTCAATACGGTGAACACCCGGTTGTTCCGGGCTCGTCATCAACTTCGTGAGCAACTAAGTCAGTCCCCTAACACAGGAGCCAGCCAGCATGGATGAGTTAGAATTTCGTCGCCGCTTGCTTAGCGATCCGGCCACCTGTGATGACGCGGTCATCCAGCAACTTACAACGGATCCTGACAAACAGCGATTACAACAAGAGTTGTTGTTATTAGACCAACAAATTAAAGCCAGCCTGGCGGTCCCTGTACCGACAGACTTAGCTGACCGATTATTGTTAAGTCAGAGTTTACTGCAGCACAAAAAGACACGGCAACGCCAGTGGTGGTTTGGAATGGCGGCAAGCTTGGTATTGGTCGCGGGTCTGGTCCAACATCGCGAACAATTCTACCCTTGGCATGACGATTTAGCCGGTCACGCCTTAGCGCATGTTTATCATGAAGCAAATATGCTGACAAACAATAGTGCTAGCGTCGATCTTCGCAACGTCAACCAGTTACTGGCCGATTTAGGCGGGCGTCTGCAATCATGGCCCGGCACCATCCGCTATGCCAACTTCTGTAACTTTCAGGGCACCCGCTCGCTGCATCTGATATTTAATACAGAACAAGGACCCGTTACAGTGTTCATTTTACCAAAAAACCATGGTTTGACCGGGCACGACGAGTTTAGCGACCCGCTATTCCATGGCGAAAGTATGCAATTGGCTAAAGCAGACTTAGTATTAGTTGCCGGTGTCAACCAGCCATTAACCGGAGTTGCGACATCATTGCAACAACAGTTACAGTTCCAGATATAGCTGCAACTGGTAGCATCTGATGGTCGAATCATAGAAAAGCACTGGCTCTACTTGCCAGTGCTTGTTAGCATGATCGGCCATCACATGTCGCCATTCTCAATTTGACTGCAAAACATGCAGACTACCGCGACTTGTTCATGACAATAACCATAACAATATAACCCTATGAGGTCATCAACTTGGAAACGGGAACTATTCTTGCGCTGGTCGTTTATTTTATCGCGATGTTAGCAATCGGGCTCTATGCCTATCGACAATCAACCAGTAACTTATCAGAGTACATGTTAGGCGGCAGGAAACTTGGGCCTGGTGTCACGGCTTTATCTGCTGGCGCATCAGACATGAGTGGCTGGTTATTAATGGGGTTGCCTGGCGCAGTGTATGCACTTGGCCTCTCTCAGATATGGATGGCTTTTGGTCTGGTGCTTGGCGCTTGGCTAAATTACATGTTGTTAGCGCCAAGATTTCGAGTGTTCACCGAAGTTGCTAAAGATTCAATCACCTTACCGGACTACCTGGAAAATCGATTTGACGACCACACCCGGATGCTACGATTAATTTCTGCGCTGGTCATTGTGGTGTTTTTCACCTTGTATACCGCATCCGGCGTTGTCGCTGGTGGCAAATTATTTGAATCTGTATTTGGGATGGATTATCTGCTGGGTTTGGTGTTAACAGTCAGCGTTGTGATTGCATACACGCTATTAGGCGGCTTTTTGGCGGTGAGTATGACCGACTTTGTCCAGGGCATTATTATGTTTATAGCCCTTGTGCTGGTACCTTTGATTGCCTTTGATGTTGTTGGTGGCGTCACACCGGTGATCGACATCATTTCCGAATTAAAGCCAAGCCATTTAGACATTTTTACCGGCACCAGTGCGCTCGGCATCGTTTCATTAATGGCATGGGGCTTGGGCTACTTTGGTCAACCACACATTATCGTGCGCTTTATGGCGATTCGTTCAGTCAAAGATTTTACCCGCGCACGCCGCATTGGCATGACTTGGATGATCGTTTCGCTGGTTGGCGCTGTTGCGACCGGCTTTATTGGTATTGCCTACATCCAACAAACCGGTACCGCTTTTAAAGATCCCGAAACTATTTTCATCATCATGTCACAGGCTCTTTTCCACCCGTTTGTTGGCGGATTTTTACTCGCTGCATTGTTGGCTGCGGTGATGAGTACAATTTCCAGTCAATTGCTCGTGACGTCCAGTGCACTGGTACAAGACTTCTATAAAACATTTTTTAATAAAGATGCCTCCGACCGCCATTTGGTGAACATGGGGCGTGGTTCAGTGTTTTTAGTTGCTGTGGTGGCTATTGTGATCGCACTAGACCGTACGAGCTCGATACTGGGGTTAGTCAGTAACGCCTGGGCAGGTTTTGGCGCAGCTTTTGGTCCACTTATCCTAATGAGCCTGTATTGGCGCCGGATGAATCATTGGGGCGCGTTAGCGGGTATGCTCACCGGTGCCGTCACAGTCTTGCTGTGGATTTATGGTCCTTTTTCGATTGACGGACAAACACTGGATCAGTGGTTGTATGCCATGGTTCCTGGCGTGATTGGGTCATCACTGGCGATTGTAGTGGTTAGCCTGCTGACATCCTCGCCAAAAGCTGCTGTAGACGAGCAATTTGATGAGATGCTCAAACAAATGAAACAAGCACAATAATGGTATGGGCGCCGTGGTTTGCGGATCCAACCACGGCGTCGACATAGTTAAATACGACTGCTATAAAATTTTATTTCCCACCCCGACATTTTCTTTGCTACATTGCTTTCCAGAGTGCCGTCTAAGGAATCGTAGTCTGTATGTATTTTTATGCCGCCCGTCAGCCCATCCTGGATCGTGACAAGAATCTTTTTGCTTATGAATTACTGTTTCGCGATGGCCTGGAAAATGTATTTCCGGATATCGATGGAGACGAAGCAACATCTCGTATGATTGCCGGAAGTCAGTTTAACTTTGGTTTGGACGATTTCCTCGGTGATAAACTTGGATTTATAAATTTCACTTTAGATACGTTACTGAAAAAGTTTCCTTCCATGCTACCAAAAGAGCAGGTGGTCGTTGAAATACTCGAAACCGTTCAGCCAGGAAAACGTTTGTTGGCTGAATGTCAGGATCTCAAAGAACAAGGTTACTTAATCGCACTTGACGACTACATTCACCAACCAGTCTGGCGTCATTTTTATCCTTACATCGACATTATCAAAATTGATTTTCGAGAAACAAGTAACGAAACCATTCAGGAAGTATTAAAAGCCACTGCCGCTTTTCCGAACATAAAACTGTTAGCGGAAAAAGTTGAAACCATTGAAGAGTTTCAAATGGCGATGAATATGGGGTTTAGTTATTTTCAAGGTTACTTCTTTTCCAAACCGGAGATGTTACAAAGTAAAGCATTGTCCCCTGCCCAGATGACATTGGCTGAGTTACTTTACGAAACTTCAAAAGCGGAAATGGATTTAGCGAAGATTACAACCATCTTCGAGCGTGACGTCAATCTTTCATACAAATTACTTCGCTACTCGAATTCTGCGGTATTCAAACGCCGTTCTGAAATTGAAACCATTAAGCAAGCGTTGGTGGTTCTCGGTCAGCTGGAGTTGAAAAAATTCTTGTCTGTACTCTTCACCGCTCAAGTCAGCAGTGAGAAACCAGCAGAATTGATGCGTTTAGCAATGACCAGAGCAAAGTTTGCGGAAGGCATTGCGACCATGCATCGTAAAACAGATATCGCAAAGGCATTCCTTACCGGCATGATGTCATTGATGGATGCAATTCTTGATGAGCCAATGACTTCAGTGATGAGCAAATTACCGTTATCAAAAGACATTAAAGATGCGCTGGTTAACAATGAAGGTTTACTTGCTGAATACCTTGAGCTGGTTAAATGTTACGAACAAGGGATGTGGCAAGCAGCCAACATAGCAATAGAAAAATTACGCCTGGACGCGAACCTGTTACCTGACGCCTATCATGAAGCTGTGCAATGGGCCAATGAGCAAATGAAAGCGCTCGGTGACGGTTGAGTTTCATTTGGCTTTTGAATGTGGGCATTGCACCAGTTTGGATTGCCCACAAGTCTACTATCTCAAATCAAAGTCAGAAACGGAGTCATAGTGCAGGCTACGACTCCGTCTCATAAAACGCTCCGCCATGACCCAGCCCCCCACAGGAAGAGTGCATCGCGGCAACGCCCTCCTTAGAAACTGACAAACTCCGCCATTTTGGCGGCCAATTTACTGCCAATCCCTTTAACTTCAGTCAGCTGCTGTTGATCCTTGATAGGACCATTCGCTTTGATATAGTCCAGAATCGCTTGTGCTTTTTTCTGGCCAATCCCGGGAATAGCGACCAACTGTTCGGGACTAGCTTTATTGATACTAAGTTTTGCTGCTACTTTCACAGCAGCCGGCGTTAGTTTCGCTGCCACCGGCGCTGTTTCTGCAACCACTGGATTCAACAACACGGCGGGAACAATCAGGGCTAACGCCGTCCATAAAGATTTCATATTCATTTGGACTTTCCTTGTACGCTTTTGATGATTAAAATACGTGCCGAGTTGCTCGGCACGAGCCAGTTTGGAACTGTTAAACTACAGATTCAACAAACTAATATTTAATCTAGCCTTATATTTAATATTTATTTAACTTTTTATATACTTTTTTATTCTTCCATGATGAGTTATTAGATTCAGCTGCAATTAAGTATCCGGCCGTTATGGTTACGTGAACATCCTTTAGGAGCAAACACCATGAAATATCTGGTTCTGTTATTACCATTGATGACGGCTTGCACCAGCTATTCGCAGCACAACCGTGAACAATATCAAATGGCCACCGTCACTCAGGCGCAGCCGGTCTACCGCACCATCGAAATTCACAAACCAAGACGCGTTTGTGAAGAGCGCCAACAAATTAAACGTCATGCCGATTCAGCCGCACCGACCATTGTCGGCGCTATAGTGGGTGGTGTTTTAGGCAATACTATCGCACGTAATAGTTCGAATCGAGGCATCGGCACTGCCGCTGGCGCCGTGATTGGTGGCGCTATTGGCAATGATATCGGTGAAAAAAATGGCACTGATGTCATGCATCATGAGACGGTCTGTTATCAGTCTGGTACCGATGTCGAATATCAAAGCGTCATTGACGGTTATCAGGTAACCTATCAATTACAAGGGCGAGAATATACCACTGTGATGGATCGTGATCCCGGTCCACAAATGCCAGTCTACGTTGATCCAGTGAGCAGGCGTTAGAAAATCCAAATCACCAGGACGGTTTTTGAAAAGCCGCAGGCTGGTTTCCATTTTAAAGCCGTTTGTTGCGGCGACAGTTATAAGGAATGAACATGCGGGTATTGGTGGTTGAAGATGAAGTGTTATTAGCAGAACAAATTAAAAATCATCTTTTACAGCAGCAGTTTAGTGTCGATCTGTCACATGATGGTTCAGATGGCTTTTTCAAAATCAGCGAATATCCTTATGATTTGGCCATTATCGATATCGGCTTGCCGAAACTTGACGGTTTATCATTAATACGCCAAGCGCGGCAACAGGATTTAAAAACGCCGATTATTATCCTCACCGCACGGGGCAGCTGGCAGGAAAAAGTTCAGGGCCTGGACGCAGGTGCTGATGATTATCTAACAAAACCATTCCATGTCGAGGAATTGATGGCACGGTGTAATGCACTGATCCGTCGTGCGGCAGGACAACCGGATCCAACGCTGGTTGCTGGGCCAGTCAGCTTAAACAGTCGAACACAGCAAGTGTGGTGTGGTGAAACTGAAGTACCGTTGACAGCATATGAGTATAAAGTGCTCGAGTATTTTATGCTCAATCCAACCAAAGTGATTTCCAAAACAGAACTAACCGAGCATATCTATGATCAAGATTTTGATTTGGATAGCAATGTCATTGAAGTTTTTGTCCTTAGACTACGTAAAAAACTCGATCCGGATGGCGAGCTCAAACCTATTGAAACGCTGCGAGGTCGTGGCTATCGGTTTAACCTGGCCGTTAACTGATGATATTGTCGCTCAAAGTACGCCAGGCTGTGATCAGCCTGGTGTTGATGCTGTTTTTACTTCCTGTGTGCTTTCTTGCCATTGAGCGCGCGTTTTTTGCCCAGCTCCTGACCAGTACCGAACAAAAGTTAGAAGTCCATTTATATTCGTTTTTATCTGAACTCACTTCAAAAAACGATATCGTTGAGATTAATAACAGTATTTTACCCGCAGATTTTTTACGGCCTGATTCTGGCACCAGCGCCTTTATCGTCAGCGACGACAAACTGCTTTGGCAGTCAGATTCATCCCTTAACCAGAGATTTATACCTCCAGCGCACGAAATGCTGCCTGGCAAACATGAATTTGTTTCACAAGAGCAAGATGGCCGCGTGTACTGGACTTTGTCGTTTGCGTTGCTATTTGATATGGGCGAGCGCAGCATGCCGCTGACGATCCATATTGTGCAGGACCAGCAACTGCTACAAGCGCCAGTCACTGCTTTTCGAAACACGCTCATCCGCTGGTTTATCGGGATTGCCGCAGTGCTGATGCTAGTCATGTTGCTGGCTTATTACTGGACGACGCAACCACTTTCAGCCCTAGATCACGAAATTCGCCAGGTAGAAAGTGGTGCACAGCAACAACTAAATGGCAATTATCCGGCAGAACTTACTACGCTCAAAGAAGATGTGAACCTCTTGCTCGCCAGTCAAAACCGTCAAAAACAACGGTACCGGCATCATCTGAGTGATTTGGCTCATGCATTAAAAACGCCTGTCGCAGTACTAAATACCTCGCCTTTAGCGCAACAGCCGGAACTGAGGGAACAAATTGACCGCATCACCGCCATGATTGAGCATCAACTGAAACGGGCCAGTAGTTCGGGTCAAGATGTTTGGCAGAAGCAAATAGCTATACCACCGATTATTGGCCAGTTACAAAGTGCATTACAAAAAATCTATCGTGGTAAAAAAGTACAGTTATCACTCGATTGTCCAGCGAATGCCATGTTTCGTGGCGACGAAACTGATCTGATGGAAATGTTGGGTAATATTCTCGATAATGCTTTCAAAGCTTGCCAGCAAAATGTAGCGTTGACGGTGACATTGCGACCATTGGTCATTAGTGTTGAAGATGACGGACCTGGTGTACCGGCAAACAAAACCTCTGAATTGCTAAATAGAGGAACTCGACTTGATACCTACAAAGAAGGTCACGGTGTTGGTTTGTCTATTGTGCATGAACTTTGTCTGTCATACTCAGGGGAAATCGAAATTGAACAGAGCCCGTTAGGTGGCGCATGTTTTCGTTTGCGATTTCCGGAACATCAATATTAGTATTAGCTATTGCGCCTTCAATGCAGTTTTCTCTCTCATTACGGAAATTTATGAAAATAGTTATCTATCTGTGTGCCTTGCTAGGCAGTTTTCAATTGCTCGCGGCGAGTGCTTGCTCCGGTAAAAATCTTTCACAACTTGACTACTCCAGATGTCTCGATGCGGAATTAGAACAAGCAGAGCGTGAGTTAGTGACTTGGGAAAATGGTCATTTATTTCAATTGCAGGAAATGGCGGAAAAAACCGGTCGTGATGATCCACTGAAAGTTTTTATCCGATCTCGGAACCAATTTAAACAATTTCGCAATGATCACTGCCGCTGGCAATATCTGGCTCTGATCCCTGACAGTCAAGCGGGTGCCAGTGTGTTTAAAGAATGCATGATTGATCAACTCAAGTCACAGTCACTATTGCTCAGTAAGATAAAATATTAGCAAGTTTCGTCGAGACGGATATAGTTAACATCGCTCGTCTGTGTTTTCTATGGTTGTGATATCAAAGTGTGATTGAGCTTAAAAATCATGTATTTGTAATTGCAATATGAATTGATCTTATTGGAAGCCGAGCCCGTAAAGCCCTAAGAATTCTTATTTTTTTATGATGGCGTTAGTGCCTGTTCGATTTCAGGATATTTTATGACTTTAAATAATGCAGTGATCCGAATTAAAAATCTTCGTTTACGTACTTTCATTGGTATTAAAGACGAAGAAATTAACAACAAACAAGATGTCATTATCAATGCAACCATTGAGTACAGTGCGACTCAGGCCGCAGATAGTGATGACATGAGTAAGGCACTGAACTACCGTACCATCACCAAAGACATCATTAACCTGGTCGAAAATAACCGTTTTTCACTGTTAGAAAAATTAACGGCTGATGTGTTAGCGATCGCTGCCGCCCATCCATCTGTGCAATATGCTGCTGTAGAAATTGATAAACCTTATGCATTACGCTTCGCCGATTCCGTTTCGTTAAGCTTATCCGTCAACAAAAACACTAAGTAACTATACTTAGCTTGACGGGCGATTGAATAAAGGTTCGATGTTGTAAGTGTCGGCATCACGACACCGCCATTGCTGGAGTGAGTGCATGCGAATTTTAATTACCGGAGCGAGTGGCTTAATTGGCTCTTCACTCGTTCAATTGTGGCAAAATCAACATCAACTTGTTGTTTTAAGCCGCTCTGCGCATCAAGTTCAAAAGCAATTTGGAGTCGCCGTCAAAGTCGTCTCAACACTCGCTGAAGTTGATTTTAATCAACTGGATGCGGTGGTAAATCTAGCCGGTGAACCGATTGCAAACCGTCGATGGACAAAAGCACAAAAGCATCGCATCTGTCAGAGTCGCTGGCAATTAACTGAAGAAATTGTCAGCGCTATCCAGCAGGCATCAACCCCACCCCACACCTTGATTAACGCATCCGCCGTCGGCTTTTATGGCCGGCAATCGGCAGAAGCTATCGATGAGAACTATCAATCGTATTATCCGGAATTTAGTCACGACATTTGCGCACGCTGGGAGAATTTAGCTAACCGGGCAAGAACAGAGCAAACCAGAGTCTGCATTTTACGCATTGGAATTGTATTAGCGCCCAATGGTGGTGCCTTGAAGAAAATGCTACCCCCATTTAAGTTGGGGCTTGGTGGGGTCATCGGCAATGGTGAACAATATATGTCGTGGATCCATATTGATGATTTGATAGAAATTTTCGAATTTCTTACTAAGCAGCCGACTTTACACGGTGTATTTAATGCAACGGCCCCAATGGCCGTAAGCAACAAGCAATGGACTAAAGTCCTTGCCGAACGCCTGAAAAAGCCTACTTTGTTACCCATGCCCGCTTTTGTCGTCAAACTGCTGTTTGGCGAAATGTCTGACCTACTTTTGTTTGGCCAAAATGTCTATCCAAAACGCTTACTGGATAATGGTTTTCAATTTAAGTACAGCCAACTTAGGGTAGCTCTTCAACACCTTAAATTATAAATTAACAGGGACTAACGCAGGTTATCATTCATGACAACCCGCGTTTATTCTCACTAGCGTTATTGTAACGCTCGACGTAACAAGGTCGGGGCGTCCAGGATCAACAACTTTCGCAATAACAAAAACCCGAGACCGGTAATTAAACACATACCAAGCCCAGGGCCTATCCACCACAAGTTCCAATGCAATGAAAATGGCAATTGAAACAACCGCACTTGTAAAATTCCCAATAACACTTCGGCCAACACCGTGGCAAAAATGCCAGCTAGCAGCCCTAAAACGGCAAATTCCGCCAACACTGCCTTTCGTAAAAATATGGTTTTAGCGCCTAGCGTACGGAGGATTGCAATCTCTTGTTGTCTTTGCTCGAGCGTAGCCTGCACTTGCGCGACGAGTACTAACACCGCTGCAGCAAACACCAGCGCCAAAATTACTGTCAGTGCGAGCGAGACCTGTGCAATGATGTCATTAATTTGTTTAAGGATATTATCAACTGACAGTACTGATACTGTCGGAAATTGTCTGGCTAATTGATTCAGCAATGGCTGTTGTTCAGCTGGTAAATAAAAAGCGGTCAGGTAGGTTGCCGGAAAAGTTGCCATTACATCAGGTGACAAAATCATAAAGAAATTTGGCTGCAAACTATTCCAGTTTACCTTTCTGAAACTGCTTACTTTTGCCGAAAATTGCTGTCCACCGACTGAAAAACCAATTATATCTCCAATAGCTAAGTCCAGTCGCTTCGCCAATTCAACTTCCACTGAGACTTCAGCCGTGTTGCCTTCAACAAACCATTGACCTTTAACCACTTCGTTATTGGCAGGCATTTCGGAAAGCCAGGTTAGATTGAGTTCACGACCTATACCGGCTCGTCGCGCTGGTTGTTCATTGCTGTCACTGGCATTCGTCGCCAGCGCTTGGTCAGCTTGCTGCTCACCTTTATTACGCTCTGCCGAACCACGGCCTTCACCGGCGCTATTTTCCGCATCTGGATCTGTTAACACCTGCTCATTCACGCTGAGGACCCGACCGGAAATCATCGGATAATAGTTACCAACCGTCAGCGAATTTTTCGCCAAAAGCGCAGTTATCTGCGGTTTTTCAACTTCAGTAATATTGACCAAAAACTGATTTGCCGCGCCCTGCGGCACTTGTTGTTGCCACTGTCCGATAAGTTCAGCACGTAAGAAATACAACAATAAAGTTAAAAATAACGCCAGACTAAAAGTAATCAACTGGAAACTATTCGGCCATAGACGCCGGCGCAAATTAGCCAGCGCCAAGCGAAGTGCACTGCTTTGCCCTGCAGCCATCGGTTTTGCGACTTTGACCAACAATGCGGCCAACCCAAGCAACAAAGATGCAAACACAACACAAAGAGCAAACAACCACCCCGACAGCCACAAATCACCGCTAAAAAGCCACATTAATAGCCACACTGCAATGGATCCTGTCGCGAGATGCCAGATATCAAATTGCCATTCCTGTTGCCTCTGGCGAAGCACATTCAAAGCGGGTACTGCTGCCAATCGCCAAATCGGTCTGGCTGAAAACAAACCTGCACAAATAACAGCCGTCAGTAAACCTAACCATAAAGGACGCGAACTAAATTCAGCTTGATATTCGCCAAGCCAGTTCACAATGGCCCATTGTGCACTGCTGCTTGCGAGTTGACCCAGCGCTAACCCGACGCTGACACTCAATAAGGTAACGAGCGCAAGATGACTTGCAAAAATTTTCCGTGCTGTCGCAGTGGTTACACCCAACGCTTTGATCACAGCAACTGACATTGCATGCCGCTGGCTAAACTGACTTGCAGCGACTGCTGCAGCGCAAGCAGCCAATACAATGCCAAGCAACCCGGCTAACAGCAGAAATTTTTCAGCACGATCGAGCGCTGAACCAATGGCGGATTCCCGATCAAGTTTTTGCCAACGATCCTGCAAAGTAAGGTACGGTTTTACTTCAGACTCTAACTGGGCCAGTTCTGTCTCTGTGCCGGCAAACTGATAGCGATAACTAATTCGGCTGCCAGGCTGCACCACTTCGGTTGCTGCCACATCATC
>JAHJNE010000061.1 GCA_018820995.1 Gammaproteobacteria bacterium
GCTATTGATATTACGTTGCATAAAAAACACCAGCGCCGTGTCTTCATCAATCCGCCACAGCACGTCGATGGAATCGGCCACACCGGTTTTAGAATAAAACGTTTGGTAATATTGGCTGGAGTAAAAATCATCGGGCGCGATGTCCCGAAGCCAATAAGCGTCGCTCGGACAGCCTTGCAGGAACAATCGATATTGTGGATCTAACGCATAAGGCCCGGTCGAATAAATATCAGCATCCACTTGTCGCTGCACCGGGTGGAAACGATGCAATAAACTGAACGGTTTTTGCTGACGATAATAAACAAGAGCACCACAGGAATCTGTCGGACAGACACAATCCAACACATCCATCACCGCATCAATGCACGGATCCTGGCCAATCGCCTGATACAACCGACCGAGCGCATCGGCCAGCAGGGTATCAAGTAACACGCCCACACTGGCGCGATAATGTTTGGTCAAGGTTGGCTGCATCTTTTATCTCTTGAACCTCTGGGTTCCTGAACAAACTGAGGGTGTCTGATGACGTTCTGCTAGCGTGCGGCTGGCTTTTTGCTTAGTCCAAAGATCGGCCAGCAGAATTTAGGTGCTCAGTTTTTATTTGCAAAGGCTTCGCAGAAAATTACATATTTAAGGCACAGACACAAGCCGAACTTTGGTCGGATGTTAGCCGGTCTGCGCTGTCAGACGCCGCCAGCCCAGTACACCAAACAACAGCGCGCTTCCCGACATCAACCCCAGCAGTTGCTGCGCCAACGACCATCCCACAAATAAACTGATTGGCAGCAGTTGTAAGACAACAAGCAATCCACTCGCTACCGCAAAAGATGTCCCGGTGATTGTCGTCAACGGCAACACCCATTGGCGCCAGAACAGCGAAGGCTGGCGCTGTAGCCAACTGCGAAGGCCAAGCCAGATCATCCAGCAGCACAACATACCAGACACAAACAATAAAGCCCGCAGCCAAGGTGATGCATATAACGACTGATGTAAACCGTACCAAAAGCTACGACTACGGGCGATCGTGGTTTGAGAGGTTTGCGCAGCAGCCGTGGCCGAGCCAGCTTCGGCCGGCAGCCAACTCGTGCCATCAACTCGGAACAACATCGTGGGTAAATGATTACTCACTTGCGCCGCCGGACTACCGGTAAAAAGCACCGTGCTTTGTGCTGTACCTGGTTGGGTTACGCTGATTTTCCCGACCGGCAACGCCAGTTGCTGTTCTGCTTGCGCCAGCATAACGGCGAGATCGGGCAAGATAGCCGGAACGTCTTGGCGTTGACCGGCGAAAGGTTGTGTCGGTGGAAATAATTCTGCATAAAACTGATAGGGCTGCGCCGGATACAATTGTCGCTGCGGCGCGTTGTTGTCACTGAACATCTGCGTTAACCAGCCACTGCTGGCAAACAACAATGCAAAGGGCAGTGTTAGTACCGCCAGCTGATTGTGTCGCAGCAAACGCGCTGATTTTAGTGATGATGGGGTTGTTGCCTGCGGCGCCCGCAATTGCCACAAGCTACGCCACCGTCCCCGCAGACTGGATACGCCTGCGATTGATAGCAGTAACCATAACAAGGCGGCATAAGCCACGATACTGCGACTCGCCGGGCCAAAAAGCTGCAGTAAATTAAAATGCAGTTGAAAAAACAAACCTCCGAGCTGGTGGTCAGTCGCACCAAATCGGATCGGCAAAGCGGTCGTCAATGGGGTGCCATCTTTGGCAGCAAGCAGTTGCTGATACAACTGGCCCGGGCCGTTGCCGCCTGCTGCAGGTTGTAACCAATGTAACGTCAGATATTCTTTGCGCTGATCGGGCAACTCGATGTACCACTGACTCGCAACCGGTGCATGTTGCGCTAAAAATGTCAGCGCCATGCTCGCGCTTTGTTGGCGCGAAGTAGCAGCGGTTTTGTTGCTTTTGACTGGATCCGCACCGCCGTTTTGCTGCTGCAGCAGCGGTAAACTGTCCAGTTCAGCGCGATAAAAACTTAAACTGCCGCTAAAAATAATCAGAAATAACAACCCGCTAAGCAACAGTCCAAGCCATAAATGAAGTTGTTTTAGTCGCTGCACAAAACCGTTCAACTTAACACGCCCAGCGCCCAATACCCGACAATCCCATGCAATACCGCCAAACCGACCACCACAAATCGTAACCGGCGCGGCCACATGCCAAACAAGATCACACATAGAGATAACAGCGGGCCGGCAAAACTGGCCACAATCACCGCGTCAGTGCGACTTAACGCCGGTACCAGAGCCTGTGCCAGCATGCCAGACAGCGGCGCCATGAGCCACCACCCGGACAACAACAAGAGTAACAGCCTCAATTGCCATAACAACCGCGGCGCTAAACTTCGGCCTCCGGCCAATCGTGAAAACAATGCCGAAGTTCGTATCGGAGAATGCCAAGTCATTGTTGGATCAGTAGCTGCAATTGATTGGTGAGTTCAGGATCTGCTTCCTGACTGGTAAATGGCAAGACTAAATCTTCTTTACCGTCCC
>JAHJNE010000548.1 GCA_018820995.1 Gammaproteobacteria bacterium
AAGCGCTGATAATCATGGAATTAAACTACTGTGATAAAAAATGTGGCCTCATTGTAGCGGAACCGACTCATTTCTGTAAGTCGGGTTGTAACTGGTCAGTGTAGATTCTATCTCGTTTTATCTCTGGCGAATGTCCACTTAGAGATGCAATCGGCTTTAACCGGCCGGATTCAATTTTAAGGGGCCTGAATTTGCTCGGCTAGTTGATGCAAAATGGCCGCCGTCGCGCCCCAAATAAGTTGGCCGTCAAATGGCAAAAAATGCACTTGATGCTCGCGGTACGGTTGGGTAAACCAGCGTTTGGTTCGATGCTCGTTACTCAAGGCATAGCTTAGTGGCAAGGTAAAAACCGCAGCAACTTCAGCGGGCTGTAATGTCAGCTTGGGCTTCGAATTTAACAATCCAAGCCAGGGTGATACAACAAAGCCGGTGGACGTGTTGATGGTTGGTAAAGAGCCAAGTACGGTAATGGCGTCGCGGGCGATACCTATTTCTTCTTCTGTTTCACGTAAAGCGGCTTCCATCGCAGTTTCGCCTGATTCAAGTTTACCGCCAGGAAAACTAATCTGCCCTGGATGATGGCGAAGATGCAAAGCGCGGCGGGTGAGCAGTAGTTGCAACTGTTGTTGCTCTGGCCACAATAACAACATAACTGCAGCATTGGCGGATTGTGGATCAGAGCCGGATTGTGGCTGCAATAGAAATCTCGGTAACCACTGTTCAAGTGTCATGCTGTTGACCTCAAAAGGCTCAGTTCAAATTTGCCAATACCGGCAATATACGGGCAACCTTGTCGAATGTTTCCTGATATTCACTTTGGGCATTGGAATCAGCCACAATGCCGCCGCCAGCCCAGCAATGAATATTGCCATCAGCACAAACTAAGGTGCGGATCGCAATATTGGTATCCATATGACCATGCTGACTGATGTAACCAATAGACCCGCAATAAACGGAGCGTCGGCAAGGCTCTAACTCTTCAATAATTTGCATGGCGCGGATTTTCGGGGCGCCGGTAATTGAGCCACCCGGAAAGGCCGCCCGCAGTAGGTCAGTTGCTTGATATTCATCGGCAAGCTCTCCGACTATTGTTGATACCAAATGATGTACTGCCGGAAAGGATTCAATACTAAAAAGGGCTGGAACTTTCACCGTGCCGGTTTTACAGACTTTGCCAAGGTCATTTCGCAATAAATCAACAATCATCACATTCTCAGCCCGGTCTTTTGGCGATAGCTGCAATGCAGCCGCGCTTTGTTGGTCAAGTTGTGGATCAGAAAAACGCGGCTTGGTACCTTTGATTGGTTTGGTTTCAACCTGGCGCTGTTTTAGCTCTAAAAAACGCTCCGGAGAAATCGACAATACAACACCTTGCTTTAACCGAATAAATGCAGAAAACGGTGCAGCATTTGCTTCACGTAACGCTAAATAAGCTTGCCATTCATCACCCTGATACTGGGCGCTAAACCGCTGCGCTAAATTGATTTGATAACAATCGCCGCTTTGCAGGTACCGCTGTATTTGGGCGAACTTTTCAAAATACTGACTTTGCGTCAGGTTTGCTTGCCATGCGGATGTTAACGAAAATATCGGCTCTGGGTGGATTGGCTGTTTAGTGGATAGCTGTTGTTCACAATGTGTTGAGGAGTGCTGGATTCTGGCGGTCCGGCGGTTTTGAAACCAATGCTGTTGTTGCAACCAACGGTTTTGAGCATCACCGCGGCAATCGACATACCATAGTTGTTGCTGCTGTTTATCCAGAACTAAGGCCCAAGCGTAAATACCAAAAGCTAAATCTGGTAATTGAATATCCGCAGTTGCGGTTTCTGGTAAATCTTCGATCACTCTGCCGGCGTCGTAACCGATATAACCCAGAGCCCCACCCACAAAAGGCAAATCCGTGGCGTTTTGCGCAACAGTCGGTAACAAGTCAGTTTGTAAGGTTTTGAGTAGGCTGAACGGATCTTGTTCAAGGTGCGAAATATTGTCGCCTTGCGTAATGACACAATGCCGGCCGGATGTTTCCAATGTCGCCAGTGGCTCGCAGACTAGGATGTCAAAGCGACTATTCACATGTTCAGCAGCGGCGGAATCGAGCAACATGGCATAAGGTAAATCTGCCACCAACGAAAAATAATCCAGCAGGTTGTGGGCTGATTCGGGCAATAAATAAACTACAGACATACAACAAATTCTCGGGTAAACGGCAGCCAGCGACAAAACTTGCCGTGCGCGACTAGCCGCTGGATTTGATGCGGGTTATGATACCAGCACTGCTTAAAAAGAACAGTGTGGCGCTGGTTAAGCAAGAAACCGGTGCCCGGACATATTCCTGGTGGGACATTGCCCGACAGTGGCGCAATGTGTCGCAAACAGCACGCATAAGGGCAAAACATGACCGTGATCCGTCAGCAAGACTTTATCGACAGCATCGAAGATGCACTGCAATACATCTCTTTTTATCATCCATTAGATTTTATCCAGGCCTTGGAAAAGGCTTATCACAAAGAGCAAAACCAAGCGGCAAAAGACGCTATCGCGCAGATCCTGATTAACTCCCGCATGTCGGCTGAAGGCCATCGCCCTATTTGCCAGGATACCGGTATTGTCACTTGTTTTGTCAACATTGGCATGGATGTGAAGTGGGACAAAACCGATCTGACAGTGCAGCAAATGGTTGATGAAGGCCCCCGCCGTGCTTATATGAATCCGATTAATCCGCTGCGCGCATCTATTGTTGCCGATCCTGCTGGCTCTCGTAAAAATACCAAAGATAATACGCCGGCTGTTGTCCATATTAATTTGGTGGCCGGTCATCACATTGAAGTCGCGATTGCCGCCAAAGGTGGTGGTAGTGAAAACAAAACTAAAATGGTGATGCTGAACCCTTCAGATTCTGTCGTTGAATGGGTGTTAGAAACGTTACCTAAAATGGGCGCTGGTTGGTGTCCACCAGGCATGTTAGGTATCGGCATTGGTGGTACTGCGGAAAAAGCGGCTGTATTGGCCAAAGAAGCGCTGATGGATCCGGTTGATATTCAGGAATTGATTGAGAAAGGTGCTGAAACCGGTGAAGAAAAACTGCGTCTCGAGTTATATGACAAAGTGAACAAATTAGGGATCGGTGCTCAGGGACTTGGTGGCTTGACCACGGTTGTCGATGTCAAAATCAAATCAGCACCTACCCATGCGGCGTCAATGCCGGTGGTGATGATCCCCAACTGTGCGGCGACACGCCATGTCCATTTTCATTTGGATGGTTCAGGTCCAGCGCAGTTACCAGTGCCAAAATTAGAAGATTGGCCAGAAGTGACGTGGGAGCTTGGCAATAATGTGCGTCGCGTAGACCTCAACACTGTTACTCCGGCTGATGTGCTTGAGTGGCAGGCAGGTGAAACTGTATTACTTTCCGGCAAAATGTTGACCGGTCGTGATGCAGCGCATAAACGTATCGCTGATATGTTGGCTGCCGGTAAAGGCTTGCCAGATGGCGTTGATTTTAAAGGAAAGTTTATCTATTACGTCGGCCCAGTCGATGCAGTTGGCGCTGAAGTGGTTGGCCCTGCCGGCCCTACGACTGCCACCCGAATGGATAAATTTACTGAAATGATGTTGGGGCAAACGGGTTTGCTCGGCATGATTGGCAAGTCTGAGCGTGGTGATGCGACTGTTGAAAGTATCCGTCAGCACAAAGCTGTGTACTTAATGGCAGTTGGTGGTGCAGCTTATCTCGTATCTAAAGCGATTAAGCATGCGCGGGTCGTCGCCTTTGCCGATTTAGGGATGGAAGCCATTTATGAGTTTGATGTGGTGGACATGCCAGTAACAGTCGCCGTTGACAGTCAGGGCAATAACGTGCATAAACAAGGGCCTGCGATCTGGAAAGTGAAGATCGGTGAACTTGAAACTCAAAAATAATCGTGAAAAGTGATCCGGCTTGTTGCCGGTCGCTATCGTATAGCGGACGTCCAATCGCGACGTCCAGCGACTACAGTGAAAGTAACATCAAAACTGATATCAATACTGATATCAAAACTAATACCAAAAGTGACGAGCACGCCAACCACAATGACAATCATCATGCGTTTGATCAACATGGCGTGTGAACCGGGGAGACCAGCAACATGAAAGCATGGGCATTATTGGGGCTGGCAGTTTGCGCAACTGCCGCTCAGGCCAAAACTGCACTAACCATCGAACACCTGAATAAACTTAATAAAATCTATGACGTGGTGTTGTCCAGTGATGGTCGTTATATGGTGTATGGCCAAAAAAATGGTGGGTTAAATCCCTCGGACAGTACCGCAGATCTGTATTTGATGGACTTGCAGGACAATAATAAAGTTAAACGCCTGACGGACAGTGATAGCCGCGAGCACTCTGTAAAGTTCAGTAGTGATGATAGTAGCCTGTACTTTATTGCTGATCGTAATGGCTCGTCTCAGTTATGGCACTTATCGTTAAATGGCGGTGAAGCACGTCAAGTGACAGCATTACCGCTGGATGTTCAAGGATATCTGGTCTCCAATGATGGCAAGAAGGTTGTCCTGACGTTAGATGTGCTACCAGGTTGCGCCGATATCGCCTGTACGGTGGAAGCCAGCAAGAAAAAGGCTGAGAAAAAAGACAGCGCCATGGTGTTTGAGCAGTTAATGACCCGGCACTGGGACACCTGGGAAGACGGATTAAAAACCCACTTTTTTGTCGCAGATATCACAGGCTCGAAAGTAACCACCGCGAAGGATTTAATGCCGGAGTGGGATACTGATGTGGCGGGTGTCGAAGAAGCAGCATTTACCCCGGATGGCAAAAATTTGGTATTTAGCGCCAAAATCCCTGCCAAAGATCAGGCATGGCATACTAATTTTGATATTTTTCAAGTGTCGCTCAACGGCGGTGAAAAAATCAATCTGACCAAAGACAATGCAGCCTGGGACGCAAAACCGTCGTTTTCAAAAGATGGCCGTTATATGGCCTATCTGGCAATGAAAAAGCCACAGTTCGAAGCGGATCGCTTTGGCTTGGTATTACTGGATTTAGCGACTGGCGAGCGCAAAGAACTGGCTCCGGATTGGGATCGCTCGGTCAATGACTATGTGTTTGGTCCGGATAATCGTACTTTGTATGCGACGGCACAAGACCTGGGCCAGGTAAGTATCTTTTCAATCAACAGTGCTTTTGGTGAAGTGCAACAGCTTTATTCAGACGGCAGTGCGGGTAATTTGAATGTAGCTGGCGGCAAAGTGGTGTTTACAAATCACCGCTTAAATCAGCCAATGGAAATTTATCAGCTCAGAGGCCAGTCAGGAATGGCCGACCAATTAACCCAAGTGAATACCGAGAACCTGAAAGATATTCAGTTCGCCGAGTTTGGACAATTCAGTTTCCCAGGCGCCAATGAAGAAAAGGTCTACGGCTACTGGATGAAACCATGGAACTATCAAGAGGGTAAAAAATATCCGGTGGCGTTTATTGTGCATGGCGGCCCACAAGGCAGCTTTGGCAATATGTTTAACGCCCGTTGGAATGCTCAGTTGTGGGCGGCGCAAGGTTATGGCGTTGTGATGATCGACTTTCATGGGTCAACAGGTTATGGGCAAGCATTTACCGACGCCATCAGCCGTGATTGGGGTGGCAAACCGCTGGAAGATTTGAAAAAAGGCTTTGCTTACATTGCTGAAGATCAGCCTTGGCTGGATGGCGGCAATGCCTGTGCACTGGGTGCATCGTATGGCGGTTACATGATGAACTGGATCCAGGGGAACTGGCCAACCGGTTTTAAATGTTTAGTCAATCATGCGGGCTTGTTTGATATGCCTTCATTCTACGGCAGCACAGAGGAACTGTGGTTTCCAGAACACGATATGGGTGGGCCGGTGTGGAATAAAGACGGTGACTATCACAAGTTTAATCCTTCGGCATTTGTCGACAACTGGCAGACCCCGATGTTGGTTATTCACGGCTTAAAAGATTATCGGGTGCCATATGCCCAAGGATTAGCAGCCTTCACCACATTACAGCGCAAAGGCATTGAATCAAAATTGGTTATTTTTCCGGATGAAAATCACTGGATCCTTAAACCAGCCAATGCTGAACGTTGGTACAACGAAGTGTTCAGTTGGATGAAACAACAAACCAGCAAGAAATAATCGAACCTTCGATAAAAAACCGCAGCAAGTCTGCGGTTTTTTTATGTCTATGGATGGACGGTATGCCGAAATTGCAGGGAGCAATTTTTCGGCGATGTCTATGGATGGGTTAAATCGGGCTTTAGAATTGCCAAAGGTTTGGCAATTCACCGATTTTACGCCGCCAGCTCTGATGGGGGCCGGACGGTATGCCGAAATGGCAGGGCTATAGCGAAAGGCCAAATGCCACATAGTTATAGTCCGTCTTTGCCTGTAGCGTTGTCTGGACGCTTTTTTAAATGTTTATTCGCTTATCTGATAACTATATTTTTTCCTATGTTGCAAAAGTGTCTATGTCGATTATCTTTAGAGCTCAAATACCTAAAATAAAGACTGTCTGAGATTCGCTTTGAAAGCGGCTGAGATGCAAGTCAGGTATCCCCCGACACAAGGATCAGATGTCATGCGTTTTACTCAAAAAATCAAATTAATCAGCTTATTAACGGCGTTAGTTCCATTAGTTATTGCGACTTTGTGCGTAACCTTGTTGGCTCGGGCCGAACTTTTTGCGCAGGCGGAAGCAAAGTTGATGGCCGTTCGGGAAATAAAGCAGCGGCAAATAGACGCGCTGTTTGCAGATTTTGCTTCTGGATTAGGTGCCGTGCACGCCGTGGTTGAATCACAGTTTGATCCAGCAGCGCCGGAGTCACTGCATCAGGCATTGTTACCCATCTCTCAACGACTTGGTTTTTATGACATTTTTATCATCAACCCGGCTGGCACTGTGGTGTACTCCGTGGCAAAAGAAGCTGATTTTCAGAGTAATTTAGTCAATGGTACTTATGCTGATTCTGGCCTGGCAAAATTATTCCAGCGAGTTAAAGGGAAAAATCAGCAAGTAATGATTGAGGATTTTGCTCCATACGCGCCTTCCAATGGTCAGGCAGCTGCCTTTATGGCACAAGAGCTTGTTCGTGGTGGTGAAAGTTGGGTTGTCGCCGTGCAGTTGTCGATAGACCGCATCAATTCAGTGATGCAGGTACGGGAAGGCATGGGGAAAAGTGGGGAAACCTATCTTGTCGGCCCAGATCAACGGATGCGCTCAGACTCTTACCTTGACTCAACCCATCGTACTGTATTGTCTTCATTTGCCGGAAACGTAAAAGACAATGGTGTTTCAACTGCCGCCAGCGACGCAGCATTAAGTGGTCAATCCGGGTTGTTATATATCGACGACTACAACGGAAACCCAGTGGTGTCAGCATATTCAGCTCTTGATTTGTTTGGCTTGCGCTGGGCATTGCTGGCAGAGATAGACGTCGCTGAAGTGGCTGCGCCGGCTCAGAGAATGTTATGGATTGGATTTGGCATCATTGTGGCGGCAATTGTCCTGGCGCTACTTGCGGCAAGAGTTGTCAGCCATTATGTGTTGTCACCACTAGGAGGCGAACCTGCTGATATGGTCAATATGACCAGCCGGATTGCCGATGGCGATTTAACGATGTCGTTGTCTGGTGCATCTCAATCGAGTTTGATGGGCTGGCTTGGTAAAATGCAGCAACAGCTACGTCGGTTAATTTCGCAATTGGTTGGGGTTGGTCAGGCATTAGAAATGGCCGCTGCACAAAATTCATCTGCATTGACGCAAGCAGATGGTAGTTTACAAATTCAAGCACGTGAAACTGAAATGTTGGCCACAGCAATCGAAGAAATGAGTTATGCCGCCGCCGAAATTGGGACTAACACCGTGCTGGCTTCAGACGAAGTCAACGCCAGTCAGGCGGCCGCCAATGTACTGACCCAAACCATTAGTCATGTCAGCCATAGCCTGGAACAAACGTTAGAAGCATTTGCCCAGATGCGCCAGCAGGTGAGCCGACTTGATCAGGATAGTCAGCAAATAGCGTCTGTCGTCGCGGTCATTACCTCGATTGCCGATCAGACCAACTTACTGGCATTAAACGCAGCAATTGAAGCGGCAAGAGCAGGGGAGCAAGGCAGGGGTTTTGCCGTAGTCGCCGATGAAGTCCGGCAACTCGCAGGTAAGGTGCAACTGGCAACCCGCGACATTGGTTTAGTCATTCAAGGTATTTTACAATTATCGCAAAATTTAACCAGCAGCAGTGCAGGCTGTGAATCAATCGCCAATGACACCAAAACTGAAGCGCAGTCGATGCAACAACAAGTGGACGACATTGACGGTAGATTGCAGCAGCTGAAGTTGCTGATGGTACAAACCGCAACGGCAGCCGAAGAACAAACCAGTGTCAGTGCGACATTAGCACGCGGTATTTCCAGCTTAAGTGCCGCGGCCGAGGAAAACAGTACCGCAATCAGTGAGGTTGCCAGTAGTACCCGTGGTCTGTTGGGGCTTGCGACCGAATTAGGGATGGCTGTAGGTCAGTTTAAAGTGTAGGCATTGGCCCAAATGCTGATGTTCTTTTATTATATGGTCAAGTTGGTACTTGTAGTCACCTGTCGTGACAATAGACTGGACTGAATCTCAGCCTGACATACATGGTTCTTTGAACGGGCAACCCCGGTATTTATAGGGAGAAATAACAGAATCAAGTTGGCTGGCGCCGCTTTAAAATGCGCGGCGCCGACCTTTCACAAAGCGTTTTCTTACTGGTTGTTGAACAAGTAACCGGCATGAAAGCGTAAATGTTGGTCAATAAAACTAGC
>JAHJNE010000549.1 GCA_018820995.1 Gammaproteobacteria bacterium
TCACCACAAATAACGGCACACCAACCCCCAATATCGCCGACCATGACCATGCCGGGGCAACCCAAACCAGCGGTACTAGTCCAAGCTCGACCTGACTAAAATCGAGCTGTTGTTGGCTGAAGCAAAACAGCACGCCCGCCAATAAAACAAGCGGCACGGCATAACGGGGACACACCCGCTTGGCGACTAGAAAAACGCCAATCATCAACAACACCAACACAGGTGATGCGCGCATACTGGTAAAAATATCCAACCCAAATTTCAGCATAATACCGGCCAACATTGCGGCGGCGATCGGTAACGGAATGCGGCGGGTCAGTTTGTCAAACCAGCCACTCAGACCCAGCGCGGTGGTCAGCACGGCACTGAACATAAAAACGCCGACCGCCTCCGCCAAACTGATACCTTGCAAACTAGTGGCCAATAGCGCCGCGCCAGGAGTTGACCAGGCTGTCAGAATGGGCGCCTTATAATACCAGGAAAAGCCAATGCAGCTAATCCCCATCGCGAACCCCAACACGCCAACCCAAGACGCAGTAATTTCAGGGCTGGCACCAGCCGCGGCGGCAGCCTGAAAGACGATAGCCACTGAGCTGGCAAACCCCACTAACACAGCCACAAATCCAGCGACGATGGCCGACAGGCTCCAATCAGTTGCTTGCATATCGTTTTATCCTTAGACGTTTTTGTTCATTCGAGCGGGCGAAGCTTCAGCGTTGGCTAACATAATCTTCGCCACGTACCAACAACTGGC
The DNA here is from genome assembly GCA_018820995.1 of Gammaproteobacteria bacterium. GTDB lineage: Bacteria > Pseudomonadota > Gammaproteobacteria > Enterobacterales > Alteromonadaceae > Pararheinheimera. The sequence goes on from JAHJNE010000549.1 coordinate 755, forward strand.
AACAACATGCAAGTTTTGCTGTGACGCCCACAATAAACCAAATTGTACCAGCTGCTCCGCCAGCCCTTGCCCACGTAATTCAGGTGGCAGATAGGTGTGGTTAAAATTGACCTGCGGCGGTACATGACCCGCAGCTGGTTGCAACTGATACTCAAGTCTGGCCTGCTGTCCTTGCCATTCTAAAACAAAACATTGTTCACGCGAATTATGGATAATCGTCGCTGCCATCAACTGCCTCCATGACTGTTCACAAACAACACCAAGCCTATCGCTGGCGCTGTGGTTTTACCCCGCTTGCGAATGATGTCGAATTTTAGATACCTGACTCTTTGATACTAACGCTCATTCCGTTGCGTCAGACATTACTTTACGCATGACAACGCTATCATTTACAGTATGTACCTGCTGATGAAGGAATTGCCGATGAAAACTTACCTATTGCTGCCGCTCTGCTGGTTATGTCTGCATTGTCATGGCGTACTGGCCAACACCGCTGCAACATCCTACGAAAAAGCACTGCAATACATGCAGAAGCAAGAGCCAAAAGCAGCAGAGCTGGAACTTCGAAACAGCTTGCAACAGCAACCAGACTATCTACCAGCCAGATTACTGCTCGGCAAGGTATTATTGCAATCAGCGCAATGGCCAGCTGCAGAAAAAGAACTGCAATTGGCGCTCAAAGGTGGAGCCGCGGCTAATCCGTTGGTTTTTGATTTAATGCGCGCATTGTTAGCACAACAAAAAATTGACGAAACTACGGAATTATTAAATGAATATCAAAATCTTAGCGATCAGCCTGCCTACTTAATCATCCAAGGAAAAACCGAAAAAGCTCAATTACGTTTTGCCGAAGCCGCCGTTTTTTTTCAACAAGCGTTGCAACATCCGAAATTGGGGACGCTTGCCGACGAAGTCTGGTTTGAACTTGGCGAGTTACAGTTTAAACAACAGTCTGCTGCAGCTCGCGAAAGTCTTGGCAAAGTCGCGACTACTTCTGATTATTTTCGCCAGGCGCAATATTTATTAGCTCAGTTACAGCAAAATCAACAACCGGCTGCAGCACTTAAAATTTACGATCAGCTCCTTAAAAAAGACCCAACTGACGCTGGTGCTTTATTGGCAAAAGCGCAGTTGTTGTCACAGACTGGCGAGGTCGAAGCGGCATTACAACTGGTATTAACCTTCCGTCAGCAATATCCAAATAACCCTTATGGCCAACTGATCCATGCCACCTTAATCGGTCAACAGGGCAACAATACCGAACGCGATCGCCTGATCAAACAAGTACAACAACAATTATCAGGTCTTTCCAGCGAGCAAAAAGAACAACAAGAATTATTAATGCTGACGGCAATTCTTGATTTTAGCGAAGGCCAATTTTCGCAGGTGATCCGCAAGCTCAAACAATATCTGACGATGTATCCAGCCAATGCCCGCGTCCATCAGTTACTAGCACAGAGTTATTATTTTTTAAAGTCACTAACTGAGGCAGAAACCCAAATCAAACTGGCTATGGCTTTAACGCCAGATGATAAAAATCTCATCCTCATTGGCGCATCTATCTTGCAGAGCGCTGGTAAACATGACGAAGCGCTGCAACTTCTGGCCAGTGCTTATCAGCAGCTCCCCGGGCAAGACTTATTGCGCCAGTCCTTTGCGCAGGCACTGGTCCGCGCGGGCCAGACTACCCAAGCACAAAAAGTCTTGGCCAGCGCCACGTCAAACGGCGAGCCACTCGCTGAATTGCTGCAATTGGGTTACTTGCAATTGGAGGCCGGTCAAATCAATCAGGCAAGTGCGAACGCGGCCAAACTGCTGGAACTAAATCAGTCCAAAGTAGAAATCTTCCAGTTTGCCGGAGATGTTTCCCTACGCAGTGGCGACCCAGCTAAAGCTGAGGCATTTTACCAACAGGCATTGATACTAGACGCAGCGTTTAAACCGGCATTGTTGTCACTGGCCGGATTGGCGCTAAATCAACAAGCCTGGTCACAAGCGACTAGCTACTATCAAAAAATACTACTAACAACACCCAATGACAGCCTGACACTGCAGTTGCTGGCCGATGCGGCGTTAAAATCCGGAGATCTCAGCAGCGCTATCACCGCACTGGAACAGTTGCCTACTGAAGACACGCGTTTATTCCCAGCCCGACTGGCATTGCTCGAACTTTATTTTGCCGGTCGTGAGACAGCAAAAGCAGAACCTTTGTTAAAACAACTTGAAGAGCAGTCCGATTTAAAACCAGAAATCTATTTGGCAAAAGTGAAACTGGCCCTACTCCAAAATGATCCGGAAAAAGCCAGTCATAACACCGAGATTCTTTATGGGTTATGGTATGACAATCCCACAAAACTAGTGGTCCTGGCCGATCTGCAATTACGAAATAACGAGTACATTGCGGCAGAAAAATCGATTCAACGCTTGGTGGAATTGCATAGTGAGCAGGCAACAGTTCTTGGCTTGAAAACCAGGCTATCGTTGCAACAGGGACAATTTGCGCTAGCGAAACAACAAATTACGGAATTAACAAAACTTAGCGGAGAAACAGCTCTCAGCCAGGAACTTCAAGCCCACTTGTTCATGGCCACATCTCAATATACTTTAGCAGTCAAAGTTTTGAGTACTCTGTATCAACAAACCCCTGATCCGCGTTATTTTGCCATGTTATTAACCGCCCAACGTGCGATCGGAGATGTTGCGGCACTGCATAAACTACTCGCCGATTATTTGTTGCAAAATCCGGTAGATTTAGCGGTAAGGCTAGAACTGGCTGATTTGCTGGTGCAACAAGGGGAAACAGCACAGGCGTTGCAACTATATCAACAGGCGCCAGACTTAAAAAAACAACCTATCTTGTTGAACAATTTAGCCTTTTTATTGCTGCCACAACAACCGGATGCGGCTTTGACCTATGCCAACCAGGCCTACCAACTACTGCCACAACATCCACAGATCATTGACACCTATGGCTGGGCTTTAACCCAAACCGGAAAACCTGAGCAGGCTTTGGGTGTATTGCGGGATGCAGAGATTCGGTCACCTGATAACCAATTGATTCAACTGCATTTAGCTGAGACATTACGCTTGCTGCAGCGGGAGGCAGAAGCAAAGGCTATTTTGCAAAAAATCAGATCCAAATCGCTGCAACCAGCGGAACAACAGTTGGTAAATCAAATAAATGCTGCATTAGATTCAAATTAAACTTTAATGCAATGAAAGCACTTTCAATCAGTGCCAAATATAGGTATTAATATATGGTTGTTGTAATTTAGTGCATTCTTTAACTATATAAATAATATGACTAAATTAATTATAATTGGCCAAAAACACAAGTTCACTTAAATTTAATAAAGACAACGTTGTCATTTTCTTGTCGGATCAGTTATTATTGCGCAATATTTCACCAATTCTGGACTTGCTGTCATGAAAAAATTGCCTCTGGTAAGCACCTTGCTCAGCCTGCTTTTAAGCCCATTAGCTTTTGCAGCGCAGATCAATCTGGGCCAAGCCGCCGAATATAATGCTTTTGTTCAAAACAACTTTCAGGCGTCCTCAGCCGATACCCAAGGCCGGATAGCGGTTGGCGGTAACTTCATTGTAAAACCACACCAATATAGTAATGATAAAAGCAATGCCGGTTATAGCATTGGCGATATGGTGCATGCGCCAGGCACGCCATCACTCGTAGTTGGTGGCAATATTGAATTGAACGCACAAGGTGGCGGCCTACAAATTCATAACACTGGTATTGATCACGGTACAGCCGTTTACGGCGGCACCCTGATCAATGGTCACAAAATTGGCAGTGGTACTGCCAGCAAAGTAAGCCAGTCAGAATTACCTGTTGATTTTGACGCCGCTTTTAAACACTTAAATGCGTTGTCTGATCAATTAGCTGCAATGACGGCATCGGCAACCACAACAACACCTGGCGAATACGCTTCATTAACGTTTCGTCCGGCAGTTCCAAGCGTCGACAAAGTATATGTATTTGAATTAACGCAGGAAATGTTAGATAGCTCGTACGGCATTAATATTGAAGGTGTTGAAGCAGATGCGCTTGTTGTATTTAACGTGACCAATACCACCGGTTATGCGATGAAAAACTACAGTAACGCAGGTTTTTGTAAAACCGGAGACACCAGCTGCGCGGTTCTGAAGCTGGAAACCGTCAAATTTAATGGCGTAAACACAGCCGGTGACACCAGTAAAGATCGCAATGCATCACCACTTGCCAAGCAAGTATTATTTAATTTCAACAACTTAAGTAATGTAAAACTTGCATCTAACGTTTTTGGAACTGTACTGGCGCCAAAAGCAGCCATTCATTCAACCGATGCGCCAATCTGGGGGCAAGTCATTGCCAACTCGTGGGTTGGTAACGCACAGATTAATTTAGGGCCTTTAACTCCACGCGGTGACGGTACGCCAGACGTCAGTTCACCCCCAGCAATTGGTTTACTGCTGATCGCAGTGGCTGGACTGTTGTGGTTCCGCCGCCGACAATTCTCGCCAGCATCTACGGCGCTGCAACCTCAGTTCGCGTAAGTTGAGTTGATACTGCAGTCATCGAGGTTTTACAATCAGATGACTGCAGTCCCCATCCCCCATTTTCTCCCTCTCAAGCCTTGATTCGTCTATTTGTTCTGCATTCACTAAACAAGCCAGGCCGAAAGTTATTCCGAAAGTAAAAAACTACATGCAAGATGCTGTTTTCTTGGTAATCTAGACCATCAACTGTGGCTGCCATCATCCACTGATAGATTACGTTTGGAGTTGTTATGACCCGTATTGGCACCCCTACCAGCCCTACAAGTACCAAAGTGCTGTTACTCGGCGCTGGCGAGCTGGGTAAAGAAGTCTGTATTGAATTAAAACGGTATGGCTGCGAAGTTATCGCAGTGGATCGTTATGTAAATGCACCGGCGATGCAAGTCGCTGATCGGCATCATGTGATTTCTATGCTAAATGGTGCCGCGTTGCGCCAACTGGTAATTAAAGAAAAACCTGATTTAATTGTTCCGGAACTTGAAGCCATCGCAACGGCCACTCTGCTTGAACTTGAACAAGAGGGTTTTAATGTCATCCCAAGCGCACGAGCTGCCAATCTGACGATGAACCGAGAAGGGATTAGAAGACTCGCTGCTGAAGAACTAAAACTCGCAACTTCTCCATTTCAATTTGCCGATGATCATGCCAGTTACCTGGCTGCAGTTGCAGCAATTGGTTACCCTTGTGTGGTGAAACCCATTATGTCGTCGTCTGGCAAAGGTCAGACCGTGCTGAAAAGTGACGATGATTTAGCATCCGCTTGGCTATACGCACAAGAAGGCGGTAGAGCTGGGAAAGGCCGGGTCATTGTTGAAGGTTTTATTAATTTTGATTACGAAATTACCTTATTGACCGTTTGTTCAATCAGCGGTACTCAGTTTTGTGCACCGATCGGGCATCGCCAGGAAAAAGGTGATTATCGTGAATCCTGGCAACCGCAGGCTATGTCAGCCGCAGCACTTGCTAAAGCAGAAGCCTATGCGCGCAGTATCACTTCTGCACTTGGTGGTTTTGGTGTTTTTGGCGTTGAGTTGTTTATTAAAGGTGAAGACGTCTGGTTCAGTGAAGTCTCACCACGCCCGCACGATACCGGCATGGTGACGCTGATGTCACAGAATTTGTCAGAATTTGCCTTGCATGCGCGCGCAATTCTCGGTTTACCAATTCCGGTCATTCGACAGCTCGGCCCAACAGCATCAGCGGTATTGTTAGCAAGTGGCCAATCACAACAAATGGTCTATCACAACCTTGAACAAGCGTTAGCTGAACCTGACACTGAAATTCGGATATTTGGTAAACCTGAAATACAGTCTGAGCGTAGGCTTGGCGTAGGTCTGGCGCAAGCTGATACGATTCAGGCTGCGATAGAAAAAGCTTTGCGGGTAGTTGCTGCCATCAAAGTGGAGCTGTAACAGGACACAACGATTACAGAAAGCGCAAGCCAAACTTTGCCAGTCTGTACAGTTGTCTCCTACACTGTAAAACTGATCATAAGCAACAATGCATATTGGGCTTGTTGATCAGCTAAACCTGCAGTTCTGCAAAAGCAGTGCTGAATTGTCGTGGTCGCAACAATGAGGGAATGTGCATGATTTTGTTAGTCGGTGGGGAAAAAGGCGGCAGTGGCAAGAGTTGCCTGGCGCAAAATATCGCCGTGTATTTTTCATCCCAGAAGAACGCTAATGTGATTCTGGTTGATTGTGATCCACAGCGTACAACCTCGGATTGGGTACAAGAACGCCATTTGTCACCTAATGTCCAATGGATCAATTGTGTGCAGATGTACGGAAAAATCCGGTACGAGCTGAAAAGTCTGGAACATCATTATGACTACGTCATTGTAGATTGTGGTGGCCAGGACAGCGTTGCACTTCGATCGGCAATGTCTGTCGCTTCACATGTTTTATTACCGCTTCGACCGAAGCGCCGCGATTTAAAAACGTTAGAACATCTGGAAGATCTGGTCAGTAACTGTAATGTGGTCAATCCAGATATGATTGTTGCTTGCGTGATGACCCAATGTCCGTCTTTGCCCAATCAGGCAAACCGGATCCTGGATGCAAAAGATGTTGTGCGTTCTTTTACTTTAAGAGTATTGAATGGCGTCACTTATAGTCGCAACATCTACGACGACAGCGAAGAAAAAGGTATGTCGGTGATGGATACGGAGCCGGACGGTAAGGCCGCTACGGAAATCAAAGACATAATTACTGAACTGATGGCAATGAAGGCAATTCAAGAAGATGGCATTGACCGATCTGAAAAAAAATTCAACACGATCGAATAAACGCACTTTCACCGTGGAAGAATTTATTGCCGATGCTGAAAACTATGCGATGGGAGTCCCACAAATCGTTAGTGTTCGGCAGGCTCCAGTCGAGGACTCAACAAACCTGTTGAGTCGCGGCCCGATGCGGCATGCAACTTTCACCTTAAGTGCCGAAGCGATTGAAGTGTTGAATACATTGAGTAAAGAAAGCGGCGTGTCGAAATCAAAATTAATCCGCCAGCTTATTTTGAGTGTAAACGAACAAAACCAAAGCCCGGTGGCAACGAAGGTAAAATCTGTCGTCATTAAAAAAGTAGAATAGAGCTAAAAACGGGCCTGTAATTACAGCCCGTTGCTCTGATCCTGAACAATGGTGCACACTTTGCGGATAGTATCCCCATAAAATAGCGGGTGAAACTGCTGTTCAACGCAATAAGATTGTTGAAATTCCAGCACAGCAGCTTTGCTGCTGCTCACTTTTTTAAGCTCGGCTTGTTGGCCTTTGCCAAGTGTGGAACCAAATTCCTGTAACAGATTGGCCAACTTTTGCAACGCTTGCTCGTTCTTCACTTCGCTGGCACTGTGCGTCGTATCTGAGAATTTAGCATATAATTTTTGTTTGTACGGCAACAGCACCGGATGATCAGAAAAGGTCGCCAGCAGCAATATCGCGACCACAATCCATAGTATTTTTTTCATGACTACACCTTACTTCTTACTGAGTCATTCACTCACAACAACCTCATTGTACAGTGTATGCAGCAAATACCAATGATCTGATTTGTTGTTTGCATTTTCGGAAAACCGTCACCAGTGTTGACAGTTAACTATCAACGCTGGCGACAGTCGCCAGAAAAAGCTCATCTATAATGTTTATTTTCAACACGTTAACCAAAACTGCATTCTGGTTCAGCTTTTGCACTGACTCCTTCGATTCGACAAAAAATATGATTGACTGATCCAGCTCAAGGTTTCCAAGACCATGATCTGTCAACATTTACTGCTATAATCGCCGACAGTTACCGCTTCCTGCTGAAGTGGAACTGTTGCAGCAATCGAGGTAACACGTGACTGAGAAACCCAAACATCAACCGATCCCAATTAAAGTGGACATGTACAATCCGAAAGACGGCGCGGCTTACCCTGCTCGCGACAGGATTTATGTTCGAGCCGTCAAAGGCTTACACCAAAGACTCAGACGGTACATGGGCTTTGTATTTTTGGGACTTTTTATGCTGCTGCCGTGGCTACAATTTGACGGACACCAAGCCATTTTGTTCGATATTGGCGAGCAAAAATTTAATATTTTTGGCATGACATTATGGCCGCAAGATTTCACCATCATGGCGTGGATCTTAGTGATTGCCGCTTATGCGTTGTTTTTCGTCACCACATTTTATGGGCGGGTCTGGTGCGGATATTTATGCCCACAAACCGTTTGGACCTTTATTTTCATTTGGGTTGAAGAAAAGATTCAAGGCAATCGCAATCAGCGGATGAAGTTGGACAAAGACCCCTGGTCACTCAGCAAAATCGCTAAAAAATCGCTCACCCACATAAGCTGGCTTCTGATCGCCTTACTAACTTCACTGATTTTCGTCGGCTACTTTACGCCGATCGAATATTTGTTTATCGATTTTTTCCGCGGTGACGCCAGCTTCTGGTCAATGGTCTGCATCATTACTTTTATGTTCTGTACCTATGGTAACGCCGGCTGGATGCGCGAAATTATGTGTACGCACATTTGCCCTTATGCCCGCTTTCAATCTGCGATGTTTGATAAAGATACGTTTACCGTTACTTATGATAGCGCCAGAGGCGAAAATCGTGGCCCGCGCGCTCGGAAAGATGCTAACTACAAAGAAAAAGGACTAGGCGACTGCATCGACTGCAATCTTTGTGTACATGTTTGTCCGACCGGTATCGATATCCGCAACGGGTTGCAATATGAATGTATCAACTGCGGCGCCTGCATCGATGCTTGTGACGATACCATGGACAAAATGGGCTACCCCAAAGGCCTGATTAGTTACACCACGGAGCACAGTCTACAAGGTAAACCGAGCAAAATCCTACGCCCTAAATTGCTTGGCTATTTTATGGTTCTGGTTGTCGTCACTGCGGCATTTGCCGTTACTTTGTGGACCAGGATACCGGCGGAGTTAGACATTGTCAGAGACCGTGGCAGCCTGTTCCGGGAAACAGATGAAGGATTGATTGAAAATACCTACACCATCAGAATCATTAATAAATCACAGCAGGACGAGACCTTTGTTTTAAGTTTCACGGGCCTGGATCAAGCAAGCTGGATTGGTGTGCAGGAAGTCACCATCAAAGGTGGCGACACAGCCGGTGTTCCTATCAGTCTATCGCTGGATCCCGCTGACGCGACTAAACCTGTTCTCGATATTGAATTTCAGGTAAGAAATAAAGCCGATGCCGATATCGAATTGAGCCAAGGCAGTAAGTTTTTCGCCGGTCGTTAATGTCCTGATAAGGCCTGCTGGGAAAAAGCAGGCCTTCATCTCACAACCGATAAATGGATGGCTGCTGCGGCTTGAAGCCGTTACACTGGCGACCTGTTAGCAAGAGGTCGACCATGACTGCAGCCTTTGATTTTTCTGAACTATCCCCTGATCTCATTCTGGATGCCTGTCAGCATTATGGTTTTTATGCCGAGTCAGGTTTATTGGCTTTAAATAGTTATGAAAACCGGGTTTATCAATTTAAAGCTGATGATGGCGAACGATATGTCGTCAAATTTTATCGCCCTCAACGCTGGTCTGCAGCGCAAATCCAGGAAGAACATCTGTTCGCCTTTGAACTGCTGGCAGCAGAAATTCCGGTGGTAGCTCCGCTGAAAGTAGACGGCGAGTCTTTGCTACCGTTCATGGGTTATCAGTTTGCGATTTTCCCCAGTCGTGGTGGTCGTGCGCTCGAAGCTGATGATGATGAACAACTCTGTCAGTTAGGGCGATTTTTGGGCCAAATCCATCAATTGGGAAGCGCCAAGCCATTCATTTCCCGCCCAACTTTGTCGGTGCAGGAGTTTATCAGCGACAGCCAACAATTTTTAATGTCCAGCGGGCTTTTGAGCCTACATATAGAAAAGCAGCTCAACCCGCTCCTGCAACAACTAACGCAATTATGCCAGCAACAATTTCAGCCACAACAACTGATCCGCACCCATGGTGATTGTCACTTGGGGAATTTATTTTTTAATCAGCAACCATTTTTTGTCGATTTAGATGATTGCCGTCAGGCGCCGGCGATGCAGGATTTGTGGATGTTGTTGGGTGGCGATACCCAGGAACAACGTTATAAACTCGAGCTATTGCTGGAAGAGTATCAACAATTTTGTGATTTTGATCTCAGCCAACTGCAGTTGATTGAATCACTGCGTAGCATGCGGATGGTGCACTATATGGCTTGGCTGGCGCGTCGTTGGTCGGATCCAGCTTTCCCATTACATTTCCCGTGGTTTAATACAGATGCGTACTGGCAACAACAGCTGGTCGTGTTGCAGGACCAATGTTTGCGTATGCAGCAACCGCCTCTGCGCTTACATCCATATGACTATTAACTTATCTTGTTGCTGTACAGCACAATTTCTGCTGGTGTAAGCTGTACGCAAGTTTTGTATTATTAGCTTGCAGCTGTTGAATGATCAGTTGTTTTGAAAAATAGGTGGATTTACACGATGAAGAAATTGATGTTTTTGTTAGCGACCATGTTGCTGGCACCAGCGGTAATGGCTCAGTCTAAATACGAAGAAGGTGTGCATTACGAAGTCATCTCCGAACAAGGCACTGCCAAACCTGAACTGAAAGAGTTCTTTTCTTTTTACTGCCCACACTGTAATTCGATCGATTCACTGGTGCAATCGGTAGCAAAAACACTCCCTGAAGGAACTGTTTTCAAAAAGTACCATGTTGATTTTATGGGCGGCGCTTCTCCGGACATCCAAAAATCACTGACTGTGGCGATGATTCTGGCAAAAACACAGGGTAAAGGTGAAGAAGTCACCAAAGCATTTTTCAATCACATTCATAAAGAACACAAAGCATTTGCCAGCGATGCGGATATTCGCGAAGTAGCGATTACTGCAGGGATTGATCCAGCAGTTTACGACAAAAACCTGAATAATTTTACCATCAAGAGTCAAGCAAGCTTGATGCAGAAAGAACAAAATGCCTTGTCCAAAGCCAGAGTTTTAAATAGCGTTCCAACTTTTATCGTCAATGGTCGTTTCAAAATTGACGTGGCAAAATTGGACGCGAAAAATATGGAGCAGGACTTCAAAAACCTGGTCGCCTTTTTGCTGAAGCAACCTTAATTTAGCCGGAGAACCGAGCATGTTTTATCGTACCTTTATCAGTCTGATTGCAGCTGTTTCGCTGTTATCATGTAATGCCAATGCTGATAAATTTGTCGCAGGCGAACATTATGAAGTGGTTGCGGAAAAAGCCACTGCCAAACCTGAAATCAAAGAATTCTTTTCTTTTTTTTGCGGCCATTGTTTTGCTTTTGAACCTTTTGCCAACAAGTTAAGCAAAAACTTGCCACAAGGTGTTGAGCTGGAAAAAGTACATGTAGACTTTTTACAGGCTGCCAGTCCTGAAGTGCAAAACTCTTTGGCTCGCGCTTATGTTGTTGGCAAAAATGCTGGCCAGGGTGAACAAGTTGCTCAAATGATTTTTAACTATATTCATAAGCAGCACGCGGGTTTTAATAACGATGCTGATATCCGCAGTCTATTGCTGGTCAATGATTTTGACGCGGCCACCTTTGATAAGAACTTCAACAGCATGGCCGTTTTGTCTGCTGCAGCTAAAATGAAAGAATATCAAACCTTCTGGACTGAAAATAAGGCATTAACCGGTGTACCAATGGTCCTGGTCAATGGTAAATATAAGCTGAAGTTTGACAAGCTAGACTCTAAAAATTTTGATGCAGAGCTCAAAGAATTAGTGAGCTATTTGCTGGCGAAAAAAGACTGATTTAGCACTTATTTGTAAAAGCCCGGTCTTAGTGCCGGGCTTTTCATTTCAGTTTTAAACCAAATTTAGAAAACATCAGTAATGCTGGGTTTTGTCATCTGTGCAGCATCATATTAATGCCAGTTGGAGCGCAGTCTTGTAACCGGCATGTTTAGCTACTGACGGTCACTTGGATGACCATTGAATTTCAGGAAGGACATCCGGGATTTCGCCCAAAAAGCTTTTCACAATCCGATTGTTCTCATCCACCAATACTATCCGTGGGATGCCTTGATCAGTGAACTTGTGATACATCGCCCGATCAGTATCCGCCACCAATGGAAATGGGACCTGATAATCAGTCGCAAACTTGCGTAAACTCGCCACATTTTCATCACGGCCAATGCCAACAATTTGCAGGCCAGGTTCTTTGACTAACGCGGATGCCACAATTTTTTTGAACGCACGTTGCGAATCTGAGCAAGTGGTACCGAAGAATATGACTAGTTTGCGCTGTGTAGGATGCATCAGTGAAATTTGTTGATTTTCAATTGAAGTCAACGTCGTCAGCGGCATGAAATCACCCGCACCAAGACGTTCTTCAACTTGCCTCACGGCTTTTGGTGCAGCGGCAGTGGCTGTTGTGGCCTGAACCGGAGCATCAACCACCGCGCTACAGGCGAACAATAATGGGAACATGCTGGCTAATAACGTAATTTTTAGTTTCATTTTTAACTTCCTGTTTGAGTCCTGTCGACAGCCTGAGCTGTGGATGAGAATAAAAAGCGTACCACTCAGCTTTTTTAAACTAACAGGTCCGCCAGCGCAATCTGTTTCGGCGGACGCATCACGAGGTTGCACTCGACACAGGGATTTCTGCGGCCGGATATTCCAACCCTTCGCGAAACAAGGTATAACGACCAAATGAAAATTCCAAAACGAATCCAACCACTGGTCGATGAAGGCCTGGTCGACGAAGTACTGCGACCGCTGATGAGCGGTAAAGAAGCCGCCGTTTTTGTCGTACGTTGCGGCGAAAGCATTCGCTGTGCAAAAGTATATAAAGATGCGGACCATCGCAGCTTCAAACAGGCAGTACAGTATCAGGAAGGCCGAAAAGTTCGCAGCAGCCGGCGCGCTCGTGCTATGGAAAAAGGCTCCAGATACGGCCGGCAGCAACAAGAAAACAGCTGGCAGAACGCAGAGGTCACAGCGCTTTATAAACTAGCAGATGCCGGCGTTCGCGTTCCAGAGCCCTATGGTTGCTTTGATGGCGTGTTGCTGATGGAGTTAGTGACTGATGCTGATGGTGATGTCGCACCAAGATTAAATGATGTCGCAATGTCCGCCGAGCAAGCGATAGAAGATCACGCCATTATGATGCGTTACATTATGCGAATGCTGGGTGTCGGTTTAGTGCATGGCGATTTATCTGAATTTAACGTTTTGGTCGATGGTTATGGCCCGGTCGTCATCGATTTACCCCAAGCTGTTGATGCGGCGGCAAATAACAATGCCGGTTGGATGCTGGAACGTGATGTAAACAATATGACGCAGTATTATGGTCAATATGCACCCGAACTCCTGAAAACACGCTTCGCCAAAGAAATCTGGGCCTTATACCAGGCTGGCGATTTTGATCCAGAAGCTGAACTCACAGGTGAATTTACCGACCCCATTGAGTCGGCCGATGTAGATTCAGTACTTGAAGAAATTAAAGCGGCATTTGCCGAAATGGTCGAGCGTCAAGAGCGTAAGCAAGCCGCAGATGAACCTGATGAACGTTAACATGAAACTCTTGAGTCACAAGTTACTGAAGCGAACATCCTTGCTCGGTTAAAACGACAGCCTGTTCAACAGTGACAAACTGATTTGATGCCGGAGGTGGTGATGTTACTGCAAAAAGACCGTTCGGTTCTGCTGGTCATTGATCTTCAGCAAAAACTAGCGCCTGCTATTTTTCAAAATGACATTGTGATAAATGCTGCTTGCTGGACCCTGCAGATAGCAGCACAACTTCAGGTTCCTGTGTTGGCTACCGAACAATATCCGCAAGGCCTCGGCGCTACTCTGCCTGCTATCGCAGCATTAATTCCTGCCGATGCAGTTCTAACCAAAATCCATTTTAGCGCCTGGCGGGAACCGCTCATCCAACAACGATTACAGCAATCGAAGAAACAACAGATTGTTATCATCGGCACTGAAGCGCACGTTTGTGTGCTACAAACGGCGATGGACTTATTGGCTGCTGGTTATGCAGTATTTATTGTCGAAGAGGCTGTCGGATCTCGCACCGCCGCCAATAAAGCATTGGCACTTAGCCGGCTACAGCAAGCCGGAGCACAAATCATCAGTCAGGAAATGCTCGCCTTTGAATGGTTGGAACAAGCCGGTACCGACTTGTTCCGTCAGATCAGCCGAGGTTGGTTGCGCTAGCCGCCGATGACAGCTAATGGTTTTGCCGTTTGCCATATGCCACGACTAAAGTCCGGAAAGTCTTTGCTGTTGCCACGATCTGAAACTGACGCGACTGACAACGGTAAGACTGCAGACCATGCAGCACCATCGTACACATCCTGATCCAACGGTTGGCCATTGCGCAGACAATAGATTAATCGCCAGCACATTAGGAAATCCATGCCGCCATGACCGCCGTTACGTTCTGCATCCGCCCCCATTTGTCGCCACAATGGATGATCATACTGTTGATACCAAGGTTCCATATCGGTCTGCCATTGGTGATAATTCCCATTCCCACCTTTCTCTAAGGCGATGCGATTGGGAAAGCCGGCAAAAACGCCATTGGTTCCCTGGATCAGATTGTGCCGGCTATAGGGCCGTGGTGTGGTGGTATCGTGCTGCAATAAAATCGTCCGGCCTTTAACGGTTTTGATGATGCTGGTATTGATATCACCACAAATATAGTGAAGCTGATTACGTTGATGATCAGCAGGGAACTCACGTTTAGCATAAGCCGCACGCCCCAGAGCCGGTGAACTCATCGAGTTTAAATAGTCAAAGCGGTCACCACGATTGATGTTCATATACTGAGCAATAGGCCCGAGACCGTGAGTGGGATATAAATTTCCGTTGAATTTTGCATGATAGCCAGTACGCCACGAACCCGTTTTACGGTCGATTTCCTTCATTTGCCAACGCAATTCGTGCAGATAAGCCGCTTCGCCGTGAAGTAATTCACCAAATAAATCCTGACGAACCATATTCAGTACCATCAGCTCATCACGACCATAACAGACATTTTCCAACATCATGCAATTACGCTGTGTGGCTTCCGCGGTATCGACCAAGTCCCACATTTCTTCCAGAGTCAACGCCAACGGTACTTCTACAAAAGCATGCTTACCCGCCAGCATGGCGGCTTTTGCCATCGGATGATGCCAATGCCAAGGCGTCGCAATCACGACAATATCTACATCGTCGCGGTTCACTAACTCCAGATACGATTGCGGATGCTCGCCATACCAAGCTGGCGCGGGCTGACCATTCTTTTGGTAGATGTCTTTTGCGCGATCAATTGTGATGGGGTCCGTATCGCAAATCGCAGTAATCACCGCCCCTTCAATATTGGCAAAATGCCCAATATAACCAACTCCTCGTTCACCCACCCCAATCAAGCCAATGCGCACCAACGGCATTGCGGGCACAACTAATCCCATTACCGACTTGCCGAGCGCTTTGGGCGGTTTTGAATTGGTCTGACTACATGCTGTCGTATTGGCGAGAACACCAAGCGCGGCAGTCGCCAGAGACGCTTTCATAAAGTGGCGGCGATTAAAATCTGTCATGTTTAGTCCTGTGTCTGAAATTGCTTAATTTTTTGTCAGAACGACCGGATAAACATGGTTGCACCGACAACATCAAAAGCAAATGAAACACAAAATCAGCTTTAACTCAATAATAAAGCGTCAAAAATCACTAATTAAACTTTCAATTGCTTTCTTTTTGAAAGACAGTGACTTCTCATAACAGTCATTTAGTCACTTATTTCTACAGCTGTAGGTACTAACTGCAGCAAAACGATGGGCTGGGTGACTAAGTTGGCATCAAAAGCTGTATGATTCTGTTCTGCTAGCTCTGCCAAATGCTCACGACTGGATTCTAAATCAAGTTCTGTTTTTACCAACTGTCCTGTGGCAATCGCCTTTTTACCTTTAGCACTGACAGGAAACACCATCTCGCCATCACGCACTTTTATTTTAAATTGTTGCTCCGAAGCATCAGATACCAGCTGCATCCAGCAGCCTTGTTTCGCACACACACTGACGATTTTCCCTTCAACCGTCACCGGCTTTTGTAAATACTTATCCGGCGCCGCGACGATGCTCGAAATAGGGGCCAAGGCAGTTAGGTCAACCTTACCACCAAAATTCTGTGCCAACACTGCGGCGCTAAATCCAAGACTTGCCAAAATAAAAACGGACTTCATTACATTGTTCATAGGAACTCCAAAATTAAAAATCTACTGAGGATCGAGCACAATGTCTTTGTTGTACCTGAAACCTCAGCGGTCAGCCAGCGTTGAACAACATAAATAACCGAGCTATATCTCAAATATCAAACAAATATCACATTGTTATCAACTCTTCTGGTTAATTAACAGGCAAATTTCATATAGACCTTGCAGTCAATTTGTTGCTGCAGCCGATATGAAATAGCAAGACAGACTAAGAGGAATCGTCTGATGACTGGGATTAACCTTAACGTTCAGAATA
Source organism: Gammaproteobacteria bacterium (assembly GCA_018820995.1). Classification (GTDB taxonomy): domain Bacteria; phylum Pseudomonadota; class Gammaproteobacteria; order Enterobacterales; family Alteromonadaceae; genus Pararheinheimera. Next base: position 17,290 of record JAHJNE010000549.1, read on the forward strand.
ATTACGCCGCGCTGTATAACA
>JAHJNE010000550.1 GCA_018820995.1 Gammaproteobacteria bacterium
CATACAAATTACCCTCGCGATCGCTACGCATGCCATCTTAACCAAAGTCCGGGAATTCAATCAACAGTTTTTTCTGGCTCAGTTGGTAAGCAGCATCGAGTTGATAGACCCATATCCGCCGTTGTGCGCTCTCATTGACATACAACCTGCGCTGATCTTGACTAACTTCGACGCCATTGGTGGTGCCCATATCGGTTTCAATCAGCAGGCTGTTGCCGTCAGGGAGTATTTTCCAAAGCTGTCCACTGTTGTTTTTCCAATCTGGATCGCTGGCGAATAAGACACCACTTCGGGTGATCGCCAGATCGTTTGGTTGATGCATTTGCGGCTGATGACTGAATAGTTTTAAATTTTTTCCATCATATTGCCAAATGTTATGACCGGTATAATCAGCAATATACATCAGACCTTTGTTGTCAAAACGAATGCCATTACCGACGCTACCTTGCGGTAATTTGAGGTACAGACTCGCTTCGCCCTGCGGCGTGACTTTACCAATCGAACCTTTGTTTGTATCCGCCTTGCCACCAAAATTTACTGCATATAAGTTACCTGCGGCATCAACGGCCGGCCCTTCAATTTCGCCGTGAAAGACGCCTTCGCTAACAAAGGTTTCGCTTTGAAGCGTCTCAAGCGCCGGCGTTTGGTTGGTTGGGGCAGGCAGCTGACTGGTAGCAACCAACAATTGCAGTAACATAAACATCGTAACACTCCTGTGAAATGATTAAGCGGGTCGAATACTTTGGGCAAACCGAAATACATTGCCTGGGTCATATTGGCGTTTAAGCTGTTGTAACGCAACATAGTTATCGCCGTAGTAAGCTTGCGGCCAGTCTTTGAGCAGCGCGTCGGTATAATTCAAATAGGCGCCATTGGTACTCCATGGCCGCATTTGCTTGCGCATCTGGTTCACCCACATCGCACCTTCCTGCACCATGGCTTCGGGTGTTCCAACCGGGCCGCTAAATAGATATTGAGCGCTTAACACGGCTTGGCGATGAGCAAAAGCACTCTCGCTTTGCTGCACTTTGGCAATAGCACCGCCCATCGAGGTGAGCATTAAGCCACCCCGAAAGCCTTGCTGGTGGCGTTTTCGGATCGCATTCAGCAGATGGTGCAGTGCCGATAAGGGCAGGTATTCATTAAAAATATCGGAGCTACCTGCCATTGCAACACGCTTTAATTGGCCTCGTTCATGTTGGTTGGGTAGTTTGCATTCCGGCATTTCCATCCCGGCACAATCACTAAGCATAAAGTCTAAATAGTGATGGTCTTGCATATCGACTTCTGACCAAATGCCGCGAAGTTGATGTTCAAGTTGATGCCAGTAATCGCTTAGTAAGTCGGGATGACCAATGCTACAAGCGCGTAGTTGAATTTCTGGTTGGCTGGTAGGTTGCCCATTAAACCAAACGGTTGCTTGGGTCCAAATTTCACCAGGCAAAGATTTAAGCCACTGCTGCCACTTTTCCAGGACTTTATTGCCTTCTTGTAGTGGATAACGACCAATGTAATTGCGCACCGGTGCCGTGGCGAAGGTCGCAAATTCAAACTGAGTGGCGATACCAAACTGCCCGCCACCACCACCGCGCAAGGCCCAAAATAATTCCGGGTGTTCGCTGGCGCTGCAATACAGAATGTCACCTGAGGCTGTGACTAATTCGACCCGGCGCAATGCGTCGCAAGTAAGGCCAAATCGTCGATCTGCAATGCCCAAACCGCCACCGAGGACTAAACCTGCAATGCCGACACTGGCGCAGCTTCCGGCAGGAATAGACCGTTGTTGTTGACCAAGAATAGCGTAGACATCGCCCAGCTTTGCCCCCGCGCCAATGCTGGCAATATCGTCTTTGAGGTGGACTTGATTCAGTGGCCCGATATCAATTAATACGCCGGAAGTTGAAGATAAACCGGTGTAGCTGTGGCCGCCGCTTCGCACTGCAAATGGTAATTGGTATTGAACGACAAAGTGGATAGCAAGCTGAACATCGGAGGTTGTGGCGCATTGAATAATCGCTGCAGTGGTTATGTCGTCATAACGGGCGTTCGCAGCCTTTTTTTGCCGCTCAAAATCGTTCGCCGAAGGACGTAAAACTGACCCTGTGAGCTGCTCTGAAAGTTCTCGCCAGTGAACGGCACTTGGCAGGCCATCATGCTGTGTATCCGTTGTGGCCGGCAGTTGGCACCCAACCAAATTGGCGGCGGCTGTTGCGGCTGAAAACTTTAAAAATTGGCGTCGTTGCAAAGTGACTTATCCTGCATTTGAGGGCGGCGAAAACATATCACATCGGTTTCCTTTTGCAACACAAGCCGTCGCAATACAAGCAATCGCAAAACAAGTCGTCATCATACTGGCCGTCGCAAAATACCTGTTAA